>NZ_JQKG01000014.1 GCF_000745915.1 Deinococcus misasensis DSM 22328 | reverse complement strand
GGATGGGTGGAAAAGAAGCGTTCGACGCGTCTGAGCTTGGACGTGTTTTGAGCTTCTCCGGGGAGACGGTCAGCAATACTCTGCTGGATGACATGTTTGCCCTCCAGGAGGGCTTGGAGCATGTGACTGAGGGTATCGAGGTGATTCTTGCGGTAGGGAAAGTGTTCCCTCAGCAAGTCAGTTAGGGTATGCTGGTTTTTGCCAGACGGACAGTGTTTCATAGCAGATTTACTGTACCAGTCTGGCTTTTTTACGCCTCAATCAAACTGTCGGGTACTGAGGCATTTGCCACAAGAATAAAACGTTGTTTCCACAGGGAGATGGTGTTGGGATGAACCCCCAGATCATGAGCCAGGTCTTTTTGGACAGGGTGGGGATCTTCAAGACGTCTGGTGGCTTCCAGACGCCGTTCCTCCATTTGCATGCGGGTCAGTTTGCTGGGCCTCCACTTCATCAGCCCAGCATAAACCGATCTCATTTCCCGGGAGCAGGAAATGAGGTTGTGATCCTTTGAGTACACTTGTGGGAAGCAAGGGGTGAAATCGATCGTGAAGACCCGTGAAATGGTGATGGACACCTATGATCTGCAATGCAGTGGACCTTTTTCGTTGAAAGAAGATCGATTTAAAAGAACGCTGGAAATCATGCCTTTTTTCAAGCTTCTTCCGGAAGGCAATCCCCATGAAACGCCAGAAATGCTGGGGGCTGAACTGGATCTCCTGCAAGCCATGTTTCTGTGCAAAGTGTTCGATCAGATGTTCAAGATTTCTGCTGTACCAGTGCCCACCCGATATTGGGAGCCTAAAGTATCGGTGGAGGATGCTTGGCAGATTGCTTTGGCCGAACACCAGAGGGTGCGTGACGAACATCCAGATTGGTTGCTGGGGGATCTGGATGAGAAATGGAGCCCTTATTCATTTGCAACGTACAGTCAGGTCTATCATTTTTGGTGCACCAATGGTAAGGCCCAAAAGGAGGGAAAGATTCCTGGAATGTGGGGGGTAATGGTGGACCGAGTGGATGGTTCCATCTGGACCAGAGAGCACCTGGATGCCTTGCAGGTGATGGACAGTCTCATTCGCAAACTCTGAAGGCAGTACGATCTTCCGATAACTTCTGCTCAGATCAGTAAATGCTTTAAAGCGGAAGAATCAAGGTGAAAACCGCTCCACCTTCAGGATGGTTTCCAGCCTCCAGAGTTCCACCGTGGGCCTCCACAATGGCCCTTGCGATGGGGAGCCCCAGACCCGAGCCTCCATCCTCCCGTTTCTGGCGGGTTCTGGAGAAATCCCCTTTGTAGAAACGCTCAAAGACCCGTTCAAGGGCCTCATCGGGAATGCCGGGTCCGTGGTCCCTGACGCTGATTCGCACCTCTGGGCCTGTGGTTCTGGCCTGAATTTCGATGGGACCTCTGGCGTAGTGCACGGCATTTTCCAGCAGGTTGTTCAGGACACGGGTGATTTGAGCAGGATCAAACGTGGCAGTCAAAGAAGGGGGAACTGTGGACAGCAGCACCTGCAAACCCATCTCTCCAGCACGGTGCTCGTAGGCCTGCATCACGCCATTCAGGAAAGGCTGGAGCTTCACCTGCTCGGGTTTCAGGGTCAGGCCCCCACTTTCGGCCAGAGACAGGGTGCGCAGGTCGGTCACCAGTTGTGAGAGCAGCATCACCTGATGGTGAAGGCGGTCCAAGGCAGGTCCATCGGTGGGGATCACCCCGTCCTGCATGGCTTCCACTTCGGAGCGCAACACCGCCAGAGGGGTCCTCAGGTCATGGGCGATGTCTGCAACCAGATTGCGCCTCCACGCTTCTTGCCGTGCCAGACCACTGGACAGGCTGTTGAAGGCCTCTGTGAGGGTGCGCAGTTCGCTTTGCATGTGTGGGAGGCGCATTTTGAGGCCCCTCTCCCCCCTTTCCATGCGCCTCGCCCCTTCGGTCAGAACCACCAGTGGGTGCGTGAAAATCCGGGTGACCACCCCCGCCACCAGAGAGGCCAGCATGAATGAAAACAAACCCGACAGAAAAGCCGTGGAGGTGATGCGTTTGAACACCTCTCGGGCCTGCTCATGCTCTGGGCCGTTCAATTCTGCGAGTTTGGAAAACAGGGACCCGAACCGCTGCGCCGAATCTGGAAACAGGGCACTGAACACCCCATTCAGGATGAACCACGTGTTCAGGAAAACCGCTGCCAGAGCCACAAACGCGAAGAACACCGTCAGGCGTTTTCGCAGACCCCACGCTTTGCGGTGCATTCTCCGCCAGTGGCGACGGGCTTTGCGGAAATCCTGATCGTGGTGCAGGTGAGGCGGAGGGCAAAACGGCTTTTTTTCTTTCAACCTTTTCCACTCGGGTTTCATGTCAGACATCAGTGGCCTTTTCCGTGCACCACAAGCTTGTAGCCCACGCCACGCACCGTTTCGATGGCTTCCCCATGCTCACCCAGCTTTTTGCGGATGTTTTTGATGTGGGCATCCACCGTGCGCTCGTCGGCGTAACCCGAGGCGTCTCCGGTGACCGCGAGGAGTTCGGCCCTCTGGCGCACACGGTTCGGTTCCTTTGCCAGCAAAGCCAGCAGTTTGATTTCGCTGGTGGTGAGGTCCACCGCTTTTCCTTCACAGAGCACTTCAAAAGCCCCGAGGTTCACTTCCAGCACACCGGCACGGTACACCTCTGGGGCCATCACCTGACCACGGGTGCGGCGCAGCACGGCCTTGACCCGAGCAACCACCTCTCTGGGGCTGTAAGGTTTCACCACGTAATCGTCTGCCCCGAGCCCCAGACCCACCAGACGGTCCACTTCATCGTCTCGGGCGGTCAGCATGATGATCGGCACATCGGATTCAGACCGAACCCGACGGGCCACTTCCAGACCGTCCAGCACAGGCAGCATCAGGTCCAGCAGGATCATGTCGGGCTTTGCTGCACGCCACAATTCAAGGGCCTGCATGCCGTTTTTGGCCCGTTCGGTGTGGAAGCCTTCTTTGCGGAGGTAATCTTCCAGAATTTCGGCCAGTCGGGCTTCGTCCTCGACAATCAAAAGGGTTTGCCTCATGGGTTTCATGCTACACCTGAATGGGAAAGGGGCAAGAAGGGTTGCCTTCTTGCCCAGAGCTTCAATCCTGCAGGGTTCTGCGGATGGCTTCGAACTGCTCGGGGGTGATTTCGCCCTGTGCCAGTCGATGACGGGCAATTTCCAGAGCACGGTCCTGCATGAAGGGGGGACGCCACTCGGAGGCTCTCTCTTCGTGTTTGACGGTTTCCTCTGGGCGACCTCCCAGGGCTTCGGTCATGTCGAGGTAGGCTTCACGGTCGATTTCCCCTCTGGCGTAGCGTTCACGCACGATGCGCAATGGAGCGTCATGCTCCATCATGTGGTGCTTCCAGTGGCGTCTCATGGACTTCCAGTGCTTGCGGGAGTGCCCTGAGCATCCCCCTCCCCTTGAGCCCCACGCCAGCATGCGAAACATTCCAAAGAGGAACATGAAGAACAACACCGTTCCGAGAAAATTGAGAAACCCGAGTCCAAATCCAATGCCTGATTCCAACATGTCTTGCTCCTTTCAGTGACCACAGATTAAAGCCCTGCAGGTGAACGCTGCAGGGTGGATTTGTGAATGCTGTGTGAACAGGTTGACAGACTCTGGCAGACGATTGAGAAGGACACTTGCAAAAAGAGATCAGGAGGGTTCACAGCGTACAGCAAAAAGACTTCAATGGAATTTGAGGGTCTTTGAAATTCAAAAATGAGAGACATCAAGAAGCATCCCTTCAGGAGAGGAACATAAAAAACTGTTGCACAATGGGTGTGTTATTTTGGAGTAGATGTCTGTCCTTAAAGCTTTGATGTTGAGCATGTCCTTGCTGGGAATCACCAGCGCAAAAGACCTCTATGTTCCCACACAAGTGGTGCCCTCCCCCATAGAAACCTCAGGCTGCATGGTTGATTATGAGTCTTGTGTGCCTGCTGATGCAGTAGGCAATCAACTGTATTTTGTCGTTCGAGGACCTGAGAGCGAGGTCTTGTATGCTTTTGACTCTTCTGAGAAGCAAGCACGTCAATTGATGGCTTTCAATCACCCTGTATGCGATATTAAATTTATCGATGAGCATCAATTTTATATCCAATCCAGCGATCTGTTTTTATATGACTTACGAGACTTGAAAAATCCAATCCAAGGAAAATTACCCAAGGGATACGTCAGCGCCTGCGAAGATGACATGCTACTGCTTGACAGAGATTCAAATAAGCTTTTTTTCATTAATACTCGTGGGGATATCATGAGCACTACAATAGGAAAAATTACTCCAGTCACACACTTAACCAGTGAGTATGAATACAATGAACTTCTAAAAACAGATGGCAATTACATATATTTTATCGACAAATATTATGATTTACTCTCATTGGACCCCAAGACGAACAAAACACAGATGACTCTTAAGAATGAAGATGATCATCTCGCACTTTTTATAAATAGATCATCCAATCTTTTGTATCTGGCCACCACTATACCCAAAGTATGCCTTCTTAATATTTATAATCTTAAAAATAAGAGCCTGAAAACCATCAAAATGGAATTGTGCCCTTCAGTCATCAAAGAAACCCCACATCAGGAACTGCTGGTTGCAGGTCGATTCGGAGGCTTCTTGGTGCTCGACGCCCAAGGCAAGGTGCTGCAACGGGTGAAAGAACAAAAAGTCCTCATTTCCTCGATAGAGTTTTTGCAGGATGGGACCCTGTGTGTGGTGCGCGAAGATGGCAGTTTGCAACTGTATCGCCGGAATGAATGATCCTTTGATTCAAAACCATTTGGCTGAATGACAGTGGGCGTGCATCCACCTGCAAATGCACGCCCACCTACCCGGTTCTATGACTTGACAATTGACTTGTGAACCTCAAAAAAGATCAGCGAATGCTTCTGGAAAACCGCAAAGTTTGCACCCGTCCAGCCTGAATCACGCCCCACGTTCCTGCAACCACCAGAGCCACAAGGCCCACCCCAGAGAGCAAAACCGTCATGCTGGGGTTCAGGAAAGGCTCGTTGCGCAGGGCCTGCCAGACCTGCAGGCCGACCAGTCCCAGATACCCGGCTGCCCACACCCAGAGCAATTGCATTTTGGTGGTTTCAAACATGCGCCTCTGAGGAATGCGGGTCAGGTACAGGGCCAGCAATGCCAGCACCTGCATGGCATGGGTGCCAAAAAAGTGGGCGATGCGGAGGTCTCCGTGGGTGGTGCTCCATCCGATCAACGGAAGGCCCGGACCGCCATCTTTCAAGACCCCGACCGTGTGGGCACCCACCAGATCCAACTGCTGCCCGGCGTTCAGGGCGGCTTGCTGGAGGGCATTGGGGGCCGTCATCAGGTAGCCTTCCAGAAATCCCAGCAAGGAGAGGAACAACCCGAGGCGCATCCCCAGCATCAAAACCGGGTGGTTGCCCCTCTGGAAGCACATCAGAATCATGGCCAGCAGGTTGAGGACGAAAAACACCACGATCATGCTGCCCATGGCCCCCCAGATCAGGGTGTCCAGAGGGGTGGAGATGTTGAAGTGGGACGGCACCCCCCGGACGGTTTGCACCACAATCAGCACCACTTCCAGAACAATCAAAACCGTGCCTGCTTTGAACAGGTTGCGGATCACTCGGGCTCTGGGGGGCAACACCGCAATCATCCAGTTGAGGGTCAGGGCATAAAGTGCAAGTGACACAGCAAATTTGAAAGTCTTGCTCCATGCAGGCATTCCCAGCACCTGCCTCGGGTCAAGCCAGAGGCCCAAAAGCGCAAACCCAATCAGGATCAGGCATCCCCAGAGGGTGTAGCGCAAGGTGCGTGAAGGCAGAAAGTGAACAGGCCGATCAATGTGCATGGCTTTCTCCTTTTTTGTTCAATGGAATGGTGTTTTTCATGAACTTAATGTAGGAGGAAAGGCCAAACCAGACATCCCTCAAAAGCATCTCCTCCTTTTGGAGGAGGTTTTGACATCTTTTGGAAAGGTTTAACCTGCCATAATGAAAGCAACATGCACAGCGACCCCTTGCTCTTGCACCTTTTTGAACTCTCACAGGATTGGCTGGTGCTGTTGGACCTGAACGGCAAGCATCTGCGGGTGAGTGCTTCTTTTGCCAGAGCCGTGGGACGGAAAGCAGACGCGTTTGTGGGTCGCACCTGTGCTGAATTGGGTCTTCCAGACTTCTTCGAAACCATTCCCTTGCACACTGACTTTGCACAATGGCATGGCCTGAAAGTGGAGTGGAATGGGCAAGTGCATGAGATGCTGGCCACCCGCGTACAAATTGCAGATGCTTCAGGAGAGCCTGCTTCAACCTTGGTTTGTGCCCGCAATGCTGGCCTGAACGCCTTGCAAGAAGCGGGCATCGAGCACCACCTGCTGAAAAACATTCTGGACAGCGATCCCAGTGCCGTGTGTTTAAAAGATGCGCAGGGACGGTTTTTGCTGGTCAATCAGGCTCTGGCAGACCTCTATCAACTGACACCCGAACAAATGCTGGGCAAAACCGTTCAGGAGATCAATCCTTACCCGCAAGAGGTGACTTTGATTGAGGGTCAGGATCAGGAGGTCTTGCAGACCCAGACCCGCAAACAATTTCCGCCTTATGCCATCACTGCGCCGGATGGCACGCAACGCTGGCTGTCCACCGTCAAGCAACCCCTGTTCAATGCCCAGCAACCCGAGGATTACATTCTGGGGGTGTCCACCGATGTCACCCACCTGCATGAAACCCAGGAAGCTTTAAAAGCCAGAGAGCAGGCCTACCAGAAATTGCTGCAAAACGCCCAGCGCCGAACCCGGGAGTTGATTTTGCTGGACCGCATCCAGATGGCCCTTGCCAACAAACTGGAATTGGGGCAGCTTTACCATGCTGTGGTGGATGCCATCACCGAACAGCTCGGGTACTCGATTGTGCTGATGGCCCTGAAAGAAGAAGACATGGTGGTGCGGGTGGCCTCCAGAGGTTACGACCAGTGGCCCATGCGGGCTCCCCTTCAGGGAACGGCAGCAGGGAAAGCGATTCGGACAGGGCAACCGGTCCTGCTGGAAGATGTGACCCAATCCGAGGATTACTTTGCTGGTTTGCCCGGGGTGAAATCCTGCATCAGCGTTCCGGTTTTTGCCGGGCATCAGGCGGTGGGGGCTCTGGTCATCGAGAGCCTGCAACGCACCCTGGACGGGCAGGACCTGGCCTTGATGATCCGGGTTGCTGAACAGTTGGGTCTGGCCATCGAAAACACAGGCCTCCACGAAAAGACCCGTCAGGATCTGGTGCGAACCCGAGCCCTGTATCAGGTCAGTCAGGCGCTGCACCACGTGGGAAGTCAAGAAGCCCTGCTGGAAGAGATCTGTCAGGGTGTGATGCAGGCCATCCCGGCCAGATGGTGCCTGATTTACATGCTGGATTTTGAACACCAGCAGGTGGAATATTCTGCTTCTACAGGCAACAACATGCCTCCCATTGAAATGGTCGGTTTTCATGAGCTGCAAGACGGTTTGACCGGCTGGGCATTGGGTCACCAGCAGGCTGCACTGTCCCTCAAAGACGTGCGGGACGACCGTGAGTCCGAAATGGTGCACCAAAACCGTTTGATGCGTGAAGTGGGCTCGGTGATTGTGGCCCCCCTGATCCATCAGGGACAGCCGATTGGCACCCTCACCGCCCTCAATCACCTGAACGATCCCAATTTCACCGAAGCCGATGTGGATTGGCTCACCAGCGTGGCCCAGCAGGTGGCTCTGGCTCTGGTGCAACGCAAATTGACCCATCAGGTGCAGCATCTGGCTTTTCACGATGCCCTGACTGGACTGCCCAACCGGATGTTCTTCGAAGAACACCTGAAAACCAGCATGGCCAGAGCGAAACGCCAGAACAGCCGTCTGGCGGTGCTGTTCATTGATCTGGACGGGTTCAAAAACGTCAACGACACCCTCGGGCACCATGTGGGGGATGCGTTGTTGCAGCACATCAGTGAAAGACTGGGGCGCCGCATCCGGGAAAGCGATGTGTTTGCGCGCATGGGTGGAGATGAATTTGCAGTGGTGCTCAATGACCTGCACGACCCCATTGATGCCGTGCAGGTGGCCCAGAAATTCCTGGACCTGCTGAAAAAACCCTTCAAGATCAACCTGCATGAACTGTTCATCTCTGCCAGCATTGGGATCAGCGTGTTCCCAGAGGACGGACAGGAGGTCAGCACCCTGCTCAGCCATGCCGACACCGCCATGTACCGGGCCAAGTCGCTGGGCAAAAACGACATCCAGAGCTTCACCCCTGAGCTTGCCGAGAAGGTGCGGGAAAGGCTGTCTCTGGAAATGGATTTGCGTCATGCCCTGCACCGCAAGGAAATGCTGCTGCATTATCAACCCATCGTGGACCTGAAAACCCTGCAGGTGGTGGGGCACGAAGCCCTGCTGCGCTGGGTGCACCCCGAGAAAGGGTTCATCCCACCAGACCGTTTCATTCCGGTGGCCGAGGAGTCCGGTCTGATCAACGCCCTTGGTGCATGGGTGCTGCAGGAGGCCTGCAGACAGAATGCCCTGTGGCACAATGCAGGCCAAAGCAACTTGAGGATTGCTGTGAACATCTCGATGATCCAGTTCGCCCACTCGGGTTTCATGGACACCCTGAAAGATGCCCTGCAAGAGAGTGCTCTGCCCCCAGAGTGGCTGGAACTCGAAATCACCGAAAGCGTGATGCTGCACGACACCGAGATGGTCAAGGCCAGATTGCAGGCCTTGCGAAACCTCGGGGTGCGGGTTTCCGTGGATGATTTTGGCACCGGGTACTCTTCTTTGAAGTACCTGCATGAACTGCCCATCGACACCCTGAAAATTGACCGCTCTTTTGTGAATGGCCTGCTGACCCATGCCAGTCAGGCGGCTCTGGTCAAGACCATCGTGCTGATGGCCCAGAGCCTCGGGCTCAACGTGGTCGCCGAAGGGATCGAGACCCCCGAGCAACTCCAGCACCTGCAAAGTCTGGGGTGCAGCGAAGCGCAAGGATACCACTTCTGCAGGCCCCTTCCTGCAGCACAACTGCCCCACATGAACACCTGATTTTGTACTGTGAACAATTGATCGAACCCTGAATTTTGGTTACAGTAAAAAGATGCAAAATCAGGATGATCTGGCTGTGCAGGTGGCAAGGCTGTACTACTACCAGAACCTCACCACCGAAAAGATCGCGGAAGAACTCGGGCTGTCCAGACCCAAAGTCAGCCGACTGCTCACCCATGCCAAAAAGAACGGGCTGGTCGAAATCCGCATCCACGACCCCAGAGAACCCACCCGCACACTGGAAGGGCTTCTCAAAGAGCACTTTCAACTGGAACGGGTGCATGTGATTCCCACCCCCGAGAACGCCTCCGAATCCGAATGCATGACCCGCGTGGCCATGTACGCTGCCAATTACATCAACATGCTGGTGCACAAAGACATGACCGTGGGCATCGCGTGGGGCACCACCCTGAATGCCGTCTCCCAGCACCTGATTCCCAAACCCACCCCCGGCGTGACCCTCGTGCAACTGAACGGATCCGGCACCCCCAGCAACTTCATGAGCGACCACGCTCTGGGCCTCTTGCAACGCTTTGGGGACAACTTTCAGGCCTCGGTGAATCCCTTTCCCATCCCAGCTTTCTTTGATTTTGCAGACACCAAACGGGCGCTCTGGCGTGAACGCAGCATCAAACGGGTCCTCGACCTGCAACAACAGGCCGACCTGTTGCTGTACTCGATCGGAAGCGCCAGAGCCAGCGTGCTCAGTTACGTTTACTCTGCCAATTACCTTGATCCGCAAGACATGAAAGACATGCAGCAAATGCATGTGGTGGGAGACATCGCCACGGTGTTCTTCCGCGAAGACGGCAGTTTTGACGGCATCCCCCTGAATGACCGGGCCAGCGGACCGGACCTTTCCTTGTTCAAAAACCGCAAAGGCGCAGTGTGCATTGTGGCCGGAGAAAGCAAAGCTCTGGCGCTCTGGGGGGCACTCAGGGGCCGCTTGATGTCTGAGCTCATCGTGGATGACAAGACGGTACGCAAGGTGCTGTCTTTTGGTGGGGTGGTTTGAGGGCGTAGGCTTGCCGAGAGCCGAGAGCCGAGAGCCGAGAGCCGAGAGCCGAGAGCCGAGAGCCGAGAGCCGAGAGCATCATGTGATACGTATCAGAAATGGTCAAGGGAATCTGTAGGGGCGCAGCGGACAAGGAGACCAGCATGTGGTGCACAAGACAGCGTGCTGCGCCCTTCATGGCATTTGCCAAAGCTTGATGTTTTTCTCGGCTCTGGGCCTCAGGCCTCAGCAATTCCTGACAACCCTTCCACAAGATGAAGTTCTCTGGAATCTCTCGAAATATGAAAAAACCTTGCCCTGTCAAATGCTCTACTGCGTTTAACAGTGAAATAGAAGGATTCTTTTGAATCCTTCTATTTCAAAAAACACGACCTCAAGCATCAACCTCTTATTTCTCTGTCAAATGCTTTAAACTGGACCTGAGGAGTTTTCCCATGAATGCATCCAATGGACATGCAGAAACCATTGACAAAAACATCATTGATAAAGTGCCTTCTCCTGATTTGCTGGTTGCTCTGGTGATCACAGGAGATCAACCAAAAAGGTACGAGGTTTTTCAGTTGGATGTCCATGACTTCATGGGAGAAGTCACATGCTGGCAAGACCCTTCAAACCCACCAGAGCACCTTGATCCCTTGCACAAAGTTCAGGACATTCTGGAAGCAGTCCAAGTGGAGCAAGTGAAAAACCTGTTGCACTCCAAGCCATGGCAACACCTGTCTTCTGAACAAAAACTTGCACATTCTGTACCCCTCCATCTGATTTTCCAGGACACACAGGGGTTTCAACGGGTGTCATGGAATGCAGGCGAAATTCCTGCGCTGGACCAACTGGCCGATCAAATCCAAAGGCTCTTTCAAAACGTGGACTCCACAGGTGATGTGTTGCAGGTGCTGGACCGTTCAGAAGGCATCCGATTCAAAGTCGATGATGTGGAACCTGCCCGAACACCCTTTCCACAGTCGAGGCTTATTCATCGGTTGCGTCGAACCTTGGAGGCCGAGGTGATCGCCACCAGTTTTGATGCGGAAAAAACAGGGGTTGAATCCCATTCGCATGGTCTGGTGGCAGCCATCCATTCCGCCTTCAGTCGGCATCACCCTCTGGTGCTGTGCCCGGACAGCTTGTGGATCACCGTGGCACAAGGGGTGTCCACCCACATTGCGAATCATGCTGAAGTTTTGCGCAGCCAATTCGTGGACCATGAAGGCAAAAAGACACTCAACATCACAACCAACGAAAACTTTGATCCCTACCGTTCCATCGAAGAGTGGGCTCAACGCGTAACAGAATGGTCGGAAATGGTTGAGGCAGAAGTCAAAAACAACTTTGCGTCATTGTTCTTGTGTGATTTTTCCACGACCACCCCCACAGCCAGACTGGTCAGTCAGGTGGTAATGATGGACGCTTTCAAATCCTATTTTGAATACACTGAAACGTGCATTTGTGGAATTCCAGAGATCACCCTCAAAGGAAGCGTCGAGGACTGGGAAAACTTCAGAGAAAAGGTGAGGGCACTGGATGCCGTCGGGCTCTCCATGTGGACGCGGCATTTGTTGCCCCTGTGTGACCAGTTCATTCGGACCGCCAAAGGACACCCTTCCAAACATTTCTGGCAAAGCATTTACAAACCCCTCAATGCTTATGGAGGAGAACTCATTACAGGCTGGATCAAATTGTTCTTTCTGTATTTGGGTTCAGAACCCGATGCTCAAAAAATCAATGAGATGCTGGAAAAACCGTTTCAGGGGTTTGCTTCAAAAGACAGTGTGTACTCCCGAAACCTGTCAGATGGTCTGTCCAAGGTCGCCATCACGGTCAAACAGGTGCATTTTGATGGCACAATCACTTTGCATCCCTTCCAGCTTGTTGCAGGTGTGGTGGGTGCAACACAGGATCCCAAAACTTTGCACATTGAACCCCTGTTGGGCTGGGGTGTAGCAAAAACATCTTACAAAGCCATCAAAACCACCCATCAAAACCAAAAAAGCAGTCCATTGAAAAAAAGAGACCTGCTTCAGGTGGGTCTGAAACGCAAAACCGCAGATGCAATCATGGAAATTCAGAAACGAGAAGGACGCATTGGCAGATATCACCTGTGGGGATTTGATTTGGGAGACTGCAAAGACCTTGGGAGCCATGTGGTGGTGGGCCGAAATCCTCAGGAAACGTTGCTCATTGAAAAGAAAACGGGCCATGTGTATGTGGCAGATCCAGAAGGAAAACATCCCATCAAAGCAAACACCTCCATCGAAAGGTTCAATGATTTTGTCCTGAGGTTCAACAGGTTTTTTGATGGCGACATGCCACCCATCACCATCGAACAGGTTGGCGTGCTCCATTTGTTTGAAGACATTGAAGCCATATTGATGCGTGATGAACCTTCAGCACTTTTTCATCCAGAAGATTACTGGCCCCAACGTTTGAAGGCTCGGGGTTGGCCACTGCGAAAATCGAATCCATGACACCTGACAACCTGTCCAGAGGTTTGACAACCTGTCAATCCGGGCCGTAGACTGTCTCATGGCACGCAAGCCTGCCCCCAACCCTGCGCACCTGACCACCTTCCATGCCCTCCAGTCCGTGCTGGATGGCCTGACCGCCACTCTGGGTTCCCATACCGAAGTGGTGCTGCATGATTTTCAGGATCCCGAGCACAGCGTCAAAGCCATCTCGGGTTCTGTCACCAGACGCAAAATTGGCAGTCCGGTCAGTCCGAATGTGCTTTCCCTGATGCAAGAAGGGAACCTCGCACAATCCAGACTGAATGTGGTGAACCGCACCCCAGAGGGGCGGATCATCAAGACCAGCACTTTGCCACTCAGGGATGAACAGGGGGAGGTTTTTGGCGCACTGTGCATCAACATTGACGTGACCGACCTGAGGGTGGCCCTCACGGTGCTGCAGGAACTGGCGGGCACAGAGCCGCCCGGACTGCAAAGCCAGAGTTTTCCCTTAGAGGTCAGCGAAACCATCCACAGTGTGCTGAACGATGAGGAGCGCAGACTGGGTCTGCCTCTGGACCGGCTGTCCAGAGCCGAAAAACAGCAGTTGTGTGTGGCTCTGGAGCGGCGTGGACTGTTTCAAATTCAAAAAGCCATTCCCATGGTCGCCAAGCGGCTGGGGCTTTCGCGGGCCAGCATTTACAGTTACCTCGCAGAGGCCCGCCAGCACGAAAAGGGGGAACATGACCTTACTGGCCCAGACACCTGATGCTTTCCGTGAGATCTTAAGCCCTGAAGCGCTGGAATTCCTGCAGGCCCTGCATGTGCAGTTCAATGCCCGCAGGCTGGAATTGCTGCAAAAACGTGAAGAACGCCAGGTCCAGTTGGACGCTGGAGCCCTTTTTGATTTTTTGCCCGAGACCGAACACATCCGCACTTCGGAATGGAAGGTGCGCCCTGCACCGCAAGATTTGCAGGACCGCCGGGTGGAAATCACCGGACCGGTGGACCGCAAAATGGTCATCAATGCCTTAAACAGCGGGACAAAAGTCTTCATGGCAGATTTTGAAGACGCCAACAGCCCCACCTGGGAAAACTGCCTTCAGGGGCAGATCAATTTGCGTGACGCTGTCTGCAAAACCATCACCTTTGAAGGGGCAGGCAAAACCTACCGTTTGAATGACCAGACTGCCACCTTGCTGGTGCGTCCCAGAGGGTGGCACCTGGACGAGAAACACCTGTTGTTTTTTGGGGTGGAGGTGTCGGGCAGCCTGTTTGATTTTGGCCTGTTCCTGTTCCACAACCACCAGCAACTCAAAGCGAACGGCACCGGAGCTTACTTTTACCTGCCCAAGCTGGAAAGCCATCTGGAAGCCCGGCTCTGGAACGACGTGTTCACTTTCGCAGAAGACCGCCTCGGGCTGGAAAGGGGATTCATCCGGGCCACGGTCCTGATTGAAACCCTGCCCGCCGCGTTCGAGATGGAAGAAATCCTGTACGAACTGCGTGAGCACTCGGCGGGCCTGAACTGTGGACGCTGGGACTACATTTTCAGTGCCATCAAGAAACTCCGGAACCACCCCAAGTTTGTGATGCCAGACCGGGGCAAAGTCACCATGAACACCCACATGATGCGCTCGTATTCCAGACTGGCCATCCAGACCTGCCACAAACGCGGAGCACACGCCATGGGTGGGATGAGCGCTTTCATTCCCGTCAAAAACGATGAGGAGGCCAACCAGAGGGCCTTCGAGCAGGTCCGAATGGACAAAGAAAGGGAAGCTGGAGACGGTCACGACGGAACCTGGGTGGCCCACCCCGGACTGGTGCCTGTCGCTCTGGAGGTCTTTGATCGCCTGATGCCCGGCCCCAACCAGCTTGAAAAGATCCCAGAAATGCAGATCACTGCACAGGACCTCCTCACCGTTCCTGAGGGCACCATCACCGAAGCGGGTTTGAGGCTGAATGTCAATGTGGGCATCCAGTACCTGTGGTTCTGGCTTTCGGGTTTCGGGGCTGCACCCATCAACAACCTGATGGAAGACGCCGCCACCGCTGAAATTTCCAGAGCACAGGTCTGGCAGTGGATGCACCATCAGGCCCAACTGGAAGATGGACGCACCATCACAGAAAGTCTGGTGAAACAGGTCCTGCAAGAAGAACTGTCCCATTTGGGCGAGAAGTACCAGCAGGCAGCAGAGCTGTTCTGGACGGTGGCCAGCACCTCTCCCCTGACCGACTTTCTGACCCTGCCGGGCTACAGGATGCTGGACTGACCATGGACGCCAAAGCCCTGACCGCACAGATCCTGCAGCGCTGCGAAGTGCTCTCCCACTGCTCGGATGTTCCCGGGCAGATTCACCGTTTGTTCCTGTCTCCAGCCACCCGCACCGTGCACCGTTACCTCACCGAATGGATGCAGGAAGCGGGTCTGGAAGTCAGGACCGACCCCATCGGGAACCTGCGTGCTGTCAAACGCAGTTCCAACCCCAAAGCCCGAACCTTCATGGTGGCCTCGCACATCGACACGGTGCCCAACGCTGGAAAATACGACGGCATTCTGGGTGTCCTGATGGGGATTGCTCTGACAGGGAAGCTTTCAGAAGAAGACCTGCAACACCACCTCGAAATTGTGGCCTTCAGCGAAGAAGAAGGGGTGCGCTTCCAGCAGCCTTTTCTGGGCTCCAGTGTGCTCGCTGGCACCTTCCAGCCCGAGTGGCTGAAACGCAAAGACGCCAGCAACCAGAGCCTCGCGGAAACCCTCTTCAAATGGGGCCTTGACCAGAACCGCATTCCTCTGGAGGCCTACGAACCCAGAGAACTGCTGGGGTACTTTGAAATCCACATCGAACAGGGACCTGTGCTTGCTGAAAGGAAACTGCCGGTTGGGGTGGTCAGTGGGATTGTGGGCCAGTCCCGCCTGAACATCACTTTTCTGGGACAGGCCGGACACGCAGGCACCACCCCCATGCCGATGCGTCTGGACGCTCTGGCTGGAACGGCAGAATTCGTTGCGTTTACAGAAGATTACGCCCTCAGAAATCCGGGACTGGTGGCCACCGTGGGCAAAATGGACGTGAAACCCAACACCAGCAATGTGATTCCCGGTCAGGTCACCTGCAGTCTGGACGTGCGGCACCTGTCCGATGAAAAACGCCTGCAGGCTGTGCAAGACCTCCTCCACGAAGCCCACATGATCGCCCAGAAACGCAAACTGGGCCTGCAGCACGAACTTCCTCTGGACCAGAAAGCGGTGATCTGCGAAGACCGCCTGATGGAAAGCCTGATGGAAGCCTGCGATTTCTGCGGCATTCCAGCCTTCACCTTGCCCAGTGGCGCAGGTCATGATGCCATGGTGATGGCACAGGTCACCGATGTCTCGATGCTGTTTGTCCGGTCTCCAAACGCCATCAGCCACCACCCTGACGAAACCGTGCTTTTTGAGGATGTCGAGGCTGCTTTGAAAGCCTCTGGACAGTTTTTAAACCACATCTTGAGGTGACACATGCAACATCTGGGATTCACCCGTTCCAAAATTCGGACCCACTACACCCTGCACACCCCGGACGCCTTTGTGCGCGCCCTCCTGCCCGGCATGCGAAACTGCACCGCGATTGTCCACATCTCACCCCATCTGGGAGCAAAATTCACCCAGTACACCGCAGAAATGCAGGCCGCAGGAAACCTCGGACAGGTGCCTGCAGGCTTCAGCCGTTTCGTGTACGTGCATGGCGGAACCGTCAAACTTTCGGTGGGTCCAGACACCCACACACTGGATGCAGGAGGTTACGCTTACCTGCCCCCAGAGCTTGCCCATCAGGTGTACTCTGAAGACCTCGCCAAACTGACCGTGATTGAAAAGCCCTACGTGACCCTCGATCAGGTGCCTGCTCCCGCTCTGGTGGTGGGCAATGTTGCAGAGGTGCAGGTCGGACCTTTGCCCGGCGAGGACCGCATCGAACTCAGAACCCTCCTGCCAAGCGATCTGGCCTTTGATTTTGCCGTCAACGTGATGACCTACCCCACCGGAGTCAGTTTGCCCTTCGTGGAAATCCATGTGATGGAACACGGTCTGGTGATGCTGCAAGGGGAAGGCATTTACCTGCTGCATGAAGACCACCATGCCGTGAAAGCCGGAGACGTGATCTACATGGCCCCATATTGCCCGCAGTGGTTTGCCGCGTCCAATGGGGTCTCGGGGTATTTGATTTACAAGGATGTGAATCGGCATCCGTATTTGTAGAGGTGGAAAACGCGATGGATGATTTTGACAGTGGTTGTCAAGTCTTGCCGAGAGCCGAGAGCCGAGAGCCGAGAGCCGAGAGCATCATGTTCCACACGGCATAAATGCTCAAAGCAATTGTGTAGGGGCGCAGCGTGCTGCGCCCAAAGGCAGGAATTCCAGATCAGCCTGTAGGGGCGAGGCGTGCCTCGCCCAACCGCTAGAAATGGTCAACGAGATCTAGCCCACCTCACCTTCACAAGCCATCTCAGACACACTTCTTCCATGAATCTTGCCCTACAAGACCTTACCCCATCCCCTCCCACACCATTTCCCTGTGAACTCCAAACTCCCCAACCAGAGGAAAAAATGACCCACCTGAACATCAACATCGATCAACTGATGCAAGAACTGGAGGAGCTTTCCACCTTCAGCGACACTTCGCCCCCTTCGGTCACCCGGATTTTGTGGGCACAACAGGACCAGAAAGCCCGCACTTACCTGAAAATCCTGATTGAACAGGCGGGTTTCTCGTGGCGGGAGGATGCCATCGGGAACCTTTTTGCGACCTTTGAGGGCAAAAACCCGAGGCTGCCGAAAGTGGGCACGGGGTCCCATGTGGATGCCATCCCACACGCCGGGAAATATGACGGAACAGTGGGGGTACTGGGAGGCCTTGAGGCCATGCGTGCCCTGAAACGCTCGGGGTTTCAGCCCAGAAGAAGCATCGAACTCCTGATTTTCAACGCAGAGGAGCCCACACGGTTTGGGGTGGGGTGCCTCGGGTCCAGAATGCTGTCTGGGGCACTCACTCCAGAGCAGGCCATCCTCTTGAAAGACCAGCAGGGAATGACCTTTGAAGATGCACGTCTGGAAGGCGGGTTCTCTGGGGATCTGAGCAGCGTGGCCCTCTCCAGAAACCACTATTTTGCTTTTGTGGAACTGCACATCGAGCAAATGCCCAACCTTGAAAAAGCCGGATTGCCCATCGGGGTGGTCACGGCCATTGCCGCCCCCAGCAGCTTCAAGTTGCACCTGAAAGGGCAGGGGGGCCATGCAGGTGCAGTCCTCATGCCAGAGCGCAAAGATGCTTTTCTGGCAGCCAGTGAAATCGCCCTGTGCATCGAACAGGCCGTCAAGGACCACGGCGGACCAGACACCGTGGGCACAGTGGGCTTGGTGAAAGTGCATCCGAACGCCATCAACAGCATTCCCTCTCAGGTGGAACTCGGGGTGGACCTCAGGGACATTGATGAAGTCAGAAGGGACCGGGTGCTTTCAGCCTTGATGCAGGCCGCAGAGGACATCTGCAAGAAACGGGGCATCAGGCTGGAAGTGGAAATGCTCAATCAAGACCCGCCCTGTGCCTCAGACCCCATGCTGGTGAAAACCATCCAGATGAACTGTGAAAAGCTGGGCATTCCTTATCAGAACATGGTTTCTCGGGCGTACCACGACAGCCTGTTCATGGCCCGCATCGCACCGAATGCCATGATTTTCATTCCTTGCAAAGACGGCATCAGCCACAGGCCAGACGAATACGCCAGCCCAGAGCACATCTTGCTTGGGGTGCAGGTGCTGGCCGGGGTGCTGAAGGATCTGGGGGAGGTGTGAAAGGCTCGGCAAGCCTCGCCTTTGCCGAGGGCTCAGGGCCGAGAGCCGAGGGCAAAAAACAGCTTGGGCAAAAGGCATTGTAGGGGCGAGGCTTGTCTCGCCCTGTAAGCCAAAGCGAAAGCTCAGTTTGCCCTCGCCCCTTGGCTCTCGGCCCTCGGCATCTCTTGTTCACCCTCAGCCTTCTGCTTTTCGCCTTGGCTTCTTTTGCCCTCGGCTCTCGGCCCTCTGCCCTCGGCCTCAATTGACAATCCCTCCCCCACCCCCTAAACTACCTTAAATTTGGCGTTTCCCCGCCCAAAAAGCCCTCTTGCCCCCGTCAAAAATCCGCCTTCTGAAGTTCAAGATGCACTCCCTCCCGAGATGTTCGGGCGAAAGGAGCACGAGATGTTGAACTTTGCAACCCTCGAAACGCTGGACCGCGTGGCTTTTGTCCGTGAATTGGGATGGCTGTTTGAACATTCCCCCTGGGTGGTGGAAAGGGCAGCCCATTACCTGCCCTTCAAAGACCCAGAGGGGGTGCTCTGGGCCTTTCATCTGGTGCTGGAGGATGCTGCTCTGGAGGAGCAGCTTTCCTTGATCCGTGCCCACCCAGACCTCGCCACCAGAGTGAAACTCACGGACGCTTCTTTGGAAGAGCAGAGCGGTGCAGGTCTGGACCGTCTGGACCCTGAGCGCTTCGAGAAATTCCAGAATTTGAACACCCAATACAAAAGCCGCTTCGGGTTTCCGTTTATCATTGCAGTCAAAGACCACACCGTGGATTCCATCCTTGAGGCCTTTGAACTGAGGTCGATGGGAGACGCAGACTCTGAGCGCCGCGAGGCCCTCAGGCAGATTGAACGCATCGTGTTTCACCGCTTGATGGGGGTGCTGAAGTGACACTCATTGAACTGGAAGAACGGGTGAAAAAGGACCTGGAGTTGCTGCGTTATCCGGCCCGAGATTGGATTCCTGAAACGCCGGGGGTGCTGGATGTGCTGGTCATCGGCGGAGGTCAGGCAGGTCTGGCCATCGCTTTTGGTTTGCTGCGTGAGCGGGTGAACCGCATTCTGGTGCTGGATGAGCATCCCGAGGGGCAGGAGGGGGTGTGGGAGACCTTTGCCCGCATGCGCACCTTGCGCACCCCCAAGCACCTGACCGGACCGGATCTGGGTTTGCCTTCCCTGACCTTTCAGGCGTATTTCGAGGCACGTTTCTCTGAGGAAGCGTACCAGAGCATGGGGAAAATTCCGCGTGACCTGTGGATGGCCTACTTGCGCTGGTACCGCCAGATGGTGCAGGTGCCCATGGAAAACCATGCCAAAGTGCAAAAAATCATCCCTCTGGACAAAGGGTTCGAGGTGGTTTACCGCACCCCCGAGGGCATGAAGTCCCACCGGGCCAGACGGGTGGTGTGGGCCACCGGAATGGGTGGGGCGGGGTTCTGGAAAAGCCCCGAGTATGTCGCCTCCATCCCGAGGTCCCATTACGCCCACACCTGTGAGGAGATTGATTTTGATGCCCTTGCCGGGAAACGGGTGGGGGTGCTCGGGGCAGGTGCGAGTGCCTTTGACAATGCCGGAAGCGCTCTGGAAGCTGGAGCACGGGTGGACCTGTACATGCGCCAGAAGTCCTTTCCAAACGTCAATTACTACCGGTTTTTTGAGTTCACCGGGTTTTTGAAGCACACCGCCGACCTGCCCGATGACCTGAAACTCCAGTGGTTGCAATTTCTGCTGGCCCCTCAGCCTCCCACCGAGGACAATGTGGCCCGCACCCGCAACCATCCGGCTTTTGCGCTTCATGCAGGGTGCAACTGGCAATCGGCCCGTTTTGAGGACGGTCAGGTGGTGGTCACCACCGATCAGGGAGAGGAGCGCTTTGATTTCGTGATTTTCGGCACGGGCTTTCAGGTGAATCCCAAAGTGCGCCCCGAGTTCAAGCTGTTTCGCGATTTCATCCTGACGTGGGGAGAAAAACATCCTCTGGCAGGAGGGGTGGCAGCCACTTACCCTTACCTGTCTCAGGATTATGCTTTTCAGGAAAACCGGCCGGGGACCTGCCCTCCCCTGAAGCACCTGTACGACTTCTCTTTTGGTGCGACGGCCAGCATGGGCCTCAGTGGGGCCTCGATCAGCAGCATGAAGTACGCCATTCCGCGCCTGATTGATGGCATCACCCGCAGCTTTTACCTTGAAGACGCCGAACACCACCTGAACCGGGTGAAACTCTACGCCGATGAGGAGGTCACATGGCCGGTCTGACCACGCACGTGCTGGATTTGACCCTCGGGACCCCAGCAGAAGGTCTGGTGATCAGGCTGTACCGTCTGGGAGAAACCCGGGAACTGCTCAAAGAAACCTCCACCAATCAGGATGGCCGCACAGGTGCACCTTTGCTCTCTCCAGAGGAGTTGACGCTGGGCACTTACGAGCTGGAATTTGATGTGCTGGAGTACCACAACGCCGCTGGCATCACTGGAGGCTTTTTGACCATGGTTCCGATCCGCTTTACGGTCACGGACCTGAGCAGGCATTATCATGTGCCATTGTTGCTTTCCGCGTTTGGTTACAGCACGTATCGGGGGTCTTAAATGTACGATTTGCTGGTCCAGAATGCCATTCTTCCCTCTGGTGAAAGTGTTTCTTTGGGAGTGCAGGACGAGAAAATCACCTTAATCTCTCCCGAGCCGATTCTGGACCCGGCCCGTGTGGTGCTGGATGCAGACGGCCTGACTTTGGTCTCTGGGGTCATCGACATGCATGTGCACTTCAATGAGCCGGGGAACACCCACTGGGAAGGGGTTTTCACAGGGTCCAGAGCTTTTGCAGCAGGTGGAGGGTGCGTTTTCGTGGACATGCCCCTCAATTCGGTGCCGACCACGCTGGATGCCCTGAGTCTGGACCTCAAAAAGCAGGCGATGGGGCAGTCCCAGACAGACTACGCCCTGTGGGGTGGCCTGACCCCCATCAATCTCGACCAGATGCCTGAACTGGCCGAGGGAGGCGTGGTGGGCTTCAAAGCCTTCATGTCGGACTCTGGCCTCCCGGAGTTTCAGAACAGTTCGGTGGGGGTGCTGCACAAAGGCATGGAAACCGCTGCTGCTCTGGGGCTTCTGGTGGCCGTGCATGCCGAGGACCCGCAGCACCTCGGGGCGTACCGCGGACTTGAGGATTTCACCAGTTCCAGACCCACGCTTGCGGAAAACAGTGCGGTCAGCATCGCTCTGGAACTGGCCAAAGAAACCGGCTGTCACCTGCATCTGGTGCACCTCTCCAACATTGAGGCGGTGATGCTGGCTTTAAACGCCCGCGAGCAGGGGGTCAGAGTCAGCATCGAAACCTGCCCCCATTACCTGTTCTTCAATGAAGAGGACCTGCAAAAACAGGGGGTCCTGTTAAAATGCGCCCCTCCTTTAAGACCCGAGGTGGACCGCAAAATGCTGCTGAAAGCCGTGCAGAAAGGCTGGGTGGATGTGATTGGCTCAGACCACTCCCCTGCCCCACCAGAGATGAAACGCGGAGACTTTGCCCGTGCGTGGGGGGGCATTTCCAGTGTGCAAACCACCCTCTCCGTGCTCTTGACGCTTGGGATTCCTCTGGAGGAGGCTTCGCTGCTGCTTTCTGAGCATCCTGCAAGCATCTTGAATTTTCAGGGGAAAGGCAAATTTGCTGTGGGTTTTGATGCCGATTTTGCTTTGCTGGACCTGCAAGAAAAAGTGCTGGAGAAACACGAATTGCATGATCGGCACCGGCTCAGCCCCTATCTTTCTCATGGCCTAAAGGGTAGAGTGCTATACAACTTTGTGAGAGGACACGTGGTGTATGAACGAGGGCAATTTTCCAGCTTCCAGCCAAAACACATCCGGTTTGATACTGCGGGTCAACGGACATGATCACCCTCTGGCCCCAGAGCAACTGACCGTTCCCCTGCTGCACACCCTGCGCGACCTCGGGTACACCAGTTGCAAAGAAGGCTGCGGAGAAGGGGAATGCGGCGCGTGTGCAGTGGTGGTGCAGGCTGCCAGTGCTCAGGGCAGCCCTTACACCCCACTGAACGCCTGTTTGACCCTGACCGGAAGCGTGGTGGATTATCCGGTCCTCACAGCAGAAGGTCTGGGGGGACATCCGGTTCAGGAAGCCATGGTGAATTTCAACGGCTCCCAGTGCGGGTACTGCACCCCCGGCTTTGTGATGGGCATGTTCTCGGAGTACTACCGGGAAAGGCCGTTTGATCTGGAGGCCATCTCGGGGAATCTGTGCCGCTGCACCGGATACCGGGCCATCCGCGACGCTGCCCTCAGCCTGCCCGAGCACACCCCCGACCGTTTCTCACAGCTTCAACTTCCGAACATCCAAACGCTGGAATCTGCCCGCTTTTACCGTCCGGCAGGTTTGCAGGAAGCCCTTTTGTGGCTGCAAGATCACCCACAAGCCCGTGTGCTGGCCGGAGGCACCGACGCCATCGTGGAATACAACCAGCGGGATGTGCGTCCAGAGGCTTACCTTGATGTGAACCTGATTCCAGAGTTGAAAGTGCTGCTTTCCACACCCACCGGACACCGGGTGGGTGCAGCCGTCACCCTCAGCGAACTGGAAAGTCTGGTGCCCGCCCACCTGAAAACCTCATGGCTGGACCGTTACGCCTCAAGGTTGATCCGCAACCGGGCCACCCTCGGGGGGTCTCTGATGACGGCCTCACCGATTGGGGACGCTGCTCCGTTGCTGCTGGCTCTGGATGCAAAGGTCATCGTTGCCACCTTGCAAGGTGAAAAAACCGCCGATTTGCAGGATTTCTTCACCGGATACCGCACCACCTTGCTGCAGCAAGGAGAACTGTTGCAGGCCATCGAATTTGCCAGAATTCCGGCCACACTGGAATTTTTCAAAGCCACCAAACGCCACCACGACGACATCAGTTCGGTGGCTCTGGCGATGGATGTGCGTGTGGAAAATGGGTTGGTTGCTTTTGCAAGGCTCGCTCTGGGCGGAGTGGCAGCCACCCCCATCCGGGCCAGAGAGGCTGAAGACCAGATGCTCGGCAAGAAACCACAGGATGCCCTGAGGGATGCTTTACGGGTGCTGGACGCCAGCCTGAATCCCCTCAGCGACCACCGGGCCAGCAAGGAATACCGCAAAGCCGTGACCCTGAAACTGATCGAGGGGTACTTTGAAACCCATCTGGGGGTGATGGCATGAGCAAACACGAAAGCGCGTGGCTCCATGTGGACGGGTCCGCCAAGTTCACCGAGGACCTGCTGAAAGACCACCCTCACGCCCTGCATGCCTACCCAGTGCAGGCTCCCCATCCGCATGCCAGAGTGCTCTCCATTGACACTTCTCTGGCGGAGAAAGCCGCTGGCGTGGTAAAAATCCTGACCGCTGAAGACGTGATCGGTGAAAACGACACCGGAATTTCCAGACGGGATGAGCCTCTTTTCCCTTCCCTGATCGAATATGCAGGACAGGCAGTGGTGTGGGTGCTGGCCCAGAGTCGGGAACAGGCCCGCCTCGGGGCGCAAATGGTGCGGGTGGAGTATGAGCCCTTGGAACCCGTTCTGGACCTGAAAGAAGCCATCTCAAAAGAGAGCTTTCACAGCGGTCCCATCCAGATGGCAAAAGGCAACACCCTGCAGGCACTGGAAAACAGCGAGCACCTGCTGACCGGAGAACTGGACATCTCGGGTCAGGAGCACTTTTATCTGGAAACCCACGCCAGTTTCGCCAAGCTGGACGAAAGCGGAACCCTGTTCGTGCATTCCAGCACCCAGCACCCCAGCGAAACGCAGGACATCGTGGCACGCGTGCTCGGGGTTCCCAGAAGCGAAGTGATCGTGCAGTGTACGCGCATGGGTGGGGGCTTTGGCGGCAAAGAATCGCAGTCCAACCCTTACGCCTCGGTGGCGGCTCTGGGGGCAAAGCTGACCGGGAAACCGGTGCTGGTGCGCCTCAGCCGTGCACAGGACACCACGCTGACCGGCAAGCGGCACCCCTTCCATGCCCGTTATCAGGTGGGATTTGACAGTGACGGCACCCTGCAAGCCCTGAAACTGGACCTGTTCGCCGATGGGGGTTTCAGTCTGGACCTCTCAGAGCCCATCGTGTCCAGAGCGCTCTTTCACTCGGACAATGCGTATTTCATTCCGCACATGCAGGTGACCGGGCAGGTGTGCAAGACCCACAAGACCTCCCAGACCGCTTTCCGTGGTTTTGGGGGTCCTCAGGGCATGGTGGTGATCGAGCACATTCTGGACCGGGTGGCCCGCACGCTGGGCCTGCCTCCGCATCAGGTCAGGCAGCAGAATTTTTACACCCCAGAGGACTTCACCCATTACGGCCAGCAGGTGACGGACGCATGGAAACTGGAGCGGGTCTGGAACGAAGCTTTGCTGCGCAGCCATTACCTGAAACGTTCTGAAGAGGTCAACACCTTCAACCAGAGCAGCAAGCACAAAATCCGAGGTCTGGCGATCACTCCGGTCAAATTCGGCATTTCGTTCACCATGACGGCGTACAATCAGGCCGGAGCTCTGGTTTTGATTTATCAGGACGGATCGGTGCAGGTGAACCACGGCGGAACCGAAATGGGTCAGGGCCTGCACACCAAAATTCAGGCCATTGCTGCGCGCACTCTGGGCATTGACCAGACGCACATCAAGGTGATGCCCACCCGCACCGACAAGGTGCCCAACACCTCTGCGACTGCGGCTTCCACAGGCTCTGACCTGAATGGTGGAGCCGTCAAAAATGCCTGTGACACCCTGAAAGAGCGGCTTCTGGACGTGGCCTCACGGTACCTTCAGGTCGAAAAAGCCCACCTGACCCTGAAAGACGGTCAATTCTGGCACAACGGACAGGCCGTCTGGACCTTCAAAGAAGCCGTCAAAGCTGCCTATTACCAGAGGATTCAACTGTTCAGCGATGGCTTTTATGCCACGCCAGACATCCACTGGAACAAAGAAAAAGCCGATGGGCGACCTTTCGCTTATTTTTCTTATGGGGCCTGTGTTGCAGAGGTGGAAATCGACCTTTTGACGGGCATGCACCACGTCCGTCAGGTGGACATCGTGCATGATGTGGGGGAAAGCCTCACCCCTTCCATTGACCGGGGCCAGATTGAAGGGGGCTTCATTCAGGGAATGGGCTGGCTCACGCTGGAAGACCTGCGCTGGAACACTGCTGGGCAACTGGCCACCCGCAACGCCTCGACTTACAAACTGCCCACATTGATGGACGCCCCAGAGCACTTCCATGTGCACCTACTGGAAAACACCCCTCAGGAGGGGGTGGTCTTCGGATCCAAAGCCGTTGGCGAGCCCCCTTTAATGCTGGCAATCGCCGTGCGGGAAGCCCTCAAGGATGCGCTGTTCCAGCACACCGGACAGTTTACCGATGTCCCCTCCCCCATCACCCCTGAAGTCAGTTTCTTTGCTGCAGCACGCAAGAAGGCGCATGTTCCAGGCTGAATGGACCCAGACCCTGAAACGCCTCTCTGAGGCCAGAGAAAACACCGTGATGGTGACCTTGCTGCACGTCCGGGGACACGCGCCACAACAGGCAGGGGTGAAAATGCTGGTCACCACCACAGAGGCGTTTCACACCTTGGGAGGGGGCTTCATGGAGCACCACGCCATCCAGAAAGCCCGAGGTTTGCTGGCCTCTGGCGAACAGGCTCCCGTGACCGAAGTTTTGAGGCTCACCCAGAAAGAAACCCCGGCCCACACCGTGCAATGCTGCGGAGGGGAAGTCACCCTGCTTTACGAGGTGATCCAGTTTCAGCAGCCTACGGTTGCCATTTATGGCCTTGGGCACATTGGGCAGGGGGTGGCTTTTCATCTGAGCAAACTTCCCATCACCCTGCAGCTTTTTGACAGCCGGGAAAACCAGATTCCAGAGATTCCAGCGTCCAGAGCGACCCTTCACAGGCATCACGTCCCGATTCCAGAGGCCACTGTGCTGGATTTGCCTGAAGGAACGCTGGTTCTGATCCTCACCCACGACCATGCCACCGACCTTGCGGTGCTGGAAATGGCCCTGAAGCGACCAGATTTTCCCTTCATCGGGGTGATCGGATCCAAAGTGAAACGCCAGAACTTCAGGCAGCACCTTTTAAAAGAAGGGTTTTCAGAAGAAGCTCTGGGCCGGATCACTTCTCCGGTGGGTCTTGAAGGCATCCGTTCAAAAGACCCTGCAGTGATTGCGCTCAGTGTGGCTGCACAGGTCTTGCAGGTGCTTCAGGTTGGGCAAATCCCTCTCTCAGCACCTCTGCCAGAGCCCTGAACCCTTCCATGAGGCGTGGCCCCGGACGACCGAGCCCCGACTCGGGGATGCACACCACCTTCTGGTTTTGGATGGCCGGAATCTGCTCCCAGCCTTTGCGGTTTTCGATGACCTCTGGCCGGAGTTTTTTCACCCCACACCACGAGCACACGATCAGTTCCGGGGCTGCTTCGATGACCTGCTGGTCGGTCACCGGACTGGACCGCTTTTCCAGATGGGAAAAAGCGTTCTCTGCCCCGAGCAGACGCAGCATGTCGGTGATCCATGAATCCTGTGTGGCCACAATCACCGGACGGGGCCACCATTCCACCATCACTTTTGGAGGGGCCTCAAAAGCAGGCAGACTTTCCCTGAGGCTCTGGATTTCGTTTTGCATGTCCTGAATCAGGGTTTCAGCACGGTCTATGCAGGAAAGAACACGCCCAACTGTACGGATGCTTTCCAGCACCCCGGACCACGAGGTGGGGTCCAGAATTTCATACCGCAAGCCCGTTTCCGCAAGCTGGGCGGTCACTTTTTCCATGCCCGGAACCGAATGGCTTGCCAACACCAGATCCGGTTTCAATTCCTGCAAAAGCGCCATGTTGATGCTCAGGTCCGGTCCCAGTCTGGGGAGGCCCTGTAAAGCCTCCTCTGGAAAATCGGAGTGGTTGTCTACAGCACACAAGTGATCGGCAAATCCCAGAGCCGCCAGAATTTCAGTGTTGGAGCAAGTGAGGGTGGCAATGCGCATGGTGGGCATTCTAACCCTTTTTGCTCAGTGACCCGGTTTGACCACCGTGAACATGCCAGTCAAACCCTCGTGGTTCTCGAAGCCAAACTTGCGGTAAAAGTCTTCTTTGCCCTGTGCCGAGAACAGACCTACAAAAGCTTTCTCTGGGGCGTGGTTTTGAATCCATTCCATCACACGCCCAAGCAACGCCTGCCCGAGTCCTTGACCCTGAAAGGCAGGGTGGATCACCACATCCTGCACGTAAAAGTAGATGAACCCATCACCCACCACACGGGCCATACCAGCAATCTGGCCTTCAGGGTTGTGGACCACCACACTGTACAGAGAGGCTTTCAGGGCCTCGGGGGCCACATCAAAATTCATCACGTTTTGCCAGTCCACTGCGGTGCAGAGTTCCCGGTATTCCTCAGGGGTCGGGGTGCGTTCGGTCCAGATCATGTTGCCTCCTTCAAGTGCGGGAGTCGAGTATGCCACAACAGCAAGGATGGAACCAGAGCACCGCAGGCCGAACCCCGAAAAGGGAGGAGCCGTCTGATGCACCAGCGATCCGAGTTATCTTCTGTAAGCGATTACAACAATACAGTCTTGAAGGTTTGTGTATCCAAAGAAAGCATCCACACGAAATCGCTCAGTGTGGATGCTTTTGGCCATGAAAGTCAGGCTTCTGGTGCCTGACCGATGAAATCAGTATCGAACTGGGGTGCGCTCGGGGAAAGCCTGACTGATCAGGTAAAGGGGAACGGTTTTTCCTCTGGTATCAACGGTGCCGATGGGCTCAAGTCCGTTTTCACACAACCCAAGTAGACGCAATTGGGAGGGGGTGGCGTAGTGAATCGGAACCACTTCCGGGGAAGGATAGTGTTCTTTGTTCAACATACTGCAGATTATAACCGAAAGCGCTTACGGTGTACAGTGGATCATCTTTGGATCCGGTTCAAATTCAAATCGGTCTGGCACACAGAACACAAAATGCCTCTGAATTGTGCACTTTCTGGCAAAGTCATGGGAATTTTGGACAGACAGCACAAAACCATGATGGTAAACTTTATTTTACCCGTGACATTTCTGACAGAAAGAGGCTTTTTGATGAAGACACCTGCTGTATCTTTGAATTCACACACTGAAGCCACCCTCCCCCATCAGGGAAACCCCCAGAGCCACACCCCTGTCAACCATTACACCCGTCCCATCCTGCACAAAACCGGCAAATGGCAAGCGCTGACCCTGCTGGGAAGCCCTGTCAACATCAATCCCACATGAATTCCAAACAAGGACATCCCATGAAAAAAAACATGCTCTTGCTGTTTTCACTTCTTTTGGCTTCCTGCGCCAGAGTGACCCCTCCACCTCCACCCCAGGCAAAACCCAGCAGCATTGTGGAAGTCCACTTCAACAACATCGGGTTGGAGAAACCCACGGGGCAACTCGGGGTGGTCAGCAGCCAGACCTCCATCACCAAACAGACCCTTGCGGAAGTGAACGGCCTGCAACTCGCCCTCCTGAATGTGGAGGCGCTCACCGACCGCACCCTCAACAAAAGATGGGTGCAGGCTGATTTTGTGATCACCAACAACTCCTCCACTTCCATCGAGCGGCTGTACATCACCCCCGTCGAACTGGTGGATGACGCCGATCCAGACAACAATTTGGGTCGCAAGCCCACCATTTCAGGAACCCCCTTCACCGGGGTGTGGTTGTTTGATGGCACCAGTGTTCCCAGCAGGGCCGTCGACCTTCAAACCGGTCCTGCCATGTACTTTGACCGCTACAACCTCAAGTACCTGCAGGATCTGGATGCCACCCCCTTTTACCCTGTGTTTGATCCTGCTTTTTTTCCCATCGATGCACCCACAGGCTTTCAGGAAGTGATTCCTCAGGGCCACAGTTACTTCCTCTCCGAAAAACTGGAACCCGGACAGAGTGCTCCTCTGACGCTCTCGATCCGTTACGACACCGACCCCAGCAATCCGGCCAACAATCCGTTCAGCTTCACCATGCAGTTGGCCTTCGGACAGAACGACCAGGAATTCAAACGGGTGGGTGCTCCCCTGAATCAGGCTTTTTCGGCATCAGGCGGTGAATCTTCCATCACTCTGGATGCTGCAGGTCATCCTGTGGTGGCCTACACCCAGTTCAATGGACTCTACACAGACCTGCTGGTCAAGCAATGGGATGGCAACGACTGGTTTGAGGTGTCAGCACAACCCAACCTGATCCAGACCTTCTTGATTGAATCACCCAGCATTGCCCACAAAGACGCCAACCAGTTTGCTGTGGCATGGAGTGAACTCAGCGATCCTTTCACCAACCAATCCGATGTGTATGTGAAGCAATACGATCCTGTGGCAGCCGACTGGATCCCCCTTGGATCTGTGGACATGGTGCCAAGCAATTCTGCCACAGATCCTGCGGTGGCCCTGAATGCCAGCAACAGGCCCATGGTGGTGTGGTCTGAGCCAGACGACAGCAGTGGCATCGATCAGGTTCAGGTCAAAGAATGGGATGGAACTTCATGGGTTTTGCTGGGAGGGTCTTTGAACGTTAACCCGAGCATGCATGCAGGGTTGCCGGACATCGCCACCGATCCTGCAGGCAACCCTTATGTCACCTGGGCGGAAGACAACCTGGATGGCTCCACCCAGGACGTTTTCGTCAAGCACTGGAACGGCAGCAGTTGGGACCTGCTCGGAACCGGATCTGTGGATGGGTCTGCAGATGGCACCGAGCCTTCTCTGGCCGTCGGTCCCACAGGCGAAGTGACCCTGGCCTACATTGAAGACGATCAGGTCAAGGTGCTGCGCTGGGATGATGCAGGCAGCGTCTGGACTGCTCTGGGTGGATCCCTGAACATGGATCCCCTCAATGCAGGCTACGAACCCAATGTTAGCCTCAAACCCGATGGGAAGCCCGTGGTGGTCTGGGAAGAAAGCGGGCTTGCCAGTCAACTCTTGGCCAAGAGCTGGGATGGCAGCACCTGGGTGCAGTTTGGAGATGCCCTCAACAGCAACCTGAACCTCGACGCTTACAGTGCCGACACCATCACCGATGGTGTCGGGAAAACCTTTGTGTCTTTCACAGAAGATGAAAACTGCCCCTGTGGCAGCACCATGGTTCAGGTCAAAACCTTCCCCTGAACCCAGCATCCATGAAAAGCCGCCTTCGGGCGGTTTTTTCTTTGATTGAGGAAAACCTCAGGACAACATTCAGTTCTTCTGGACGCCCGAGAGCCCATTCAGGCCCGTGAACAGGTCCATCACCATGTCCATGTGGCACTGCACGTAAGCATGGGCTTCCTGCAGCAGTTCGGGGGTCATGCGGCCCGAGTCCAGACAGCCTTGCAGACGGGCCAGAGAATCTTGCACATCCTGCACACACAGGTCCAGCTGGTCGGCCATCTCGGGCGGCATCATGCGAAATCCGCGGTGGGCACGCAGGGCCTCGTAGTACCGGGTACAGCTGTGAAAGGCGGCAGTGACATGGTGGATGCTGGGGGCATCAAAGCTGTGACGGGCCGGATCTTGCATGCCCTCAGTTTAATGTAGGAAATGTCACAAAAAAATGACCGGGGTCTGTTGGAAGCTGAAACACACCTCTGGAAGCCACCAGAGCCTCCACAGGGACACAGCAAACCCTGTGGAAAAATCGGTCATACTGAAACATGACCCGTTTGGTCTGTCTTGTTCGACCTGTCTTCAGGATCACCTGAGAAGCGAGGCCCTTTTTTGGACATGCGTGCATTTCTGCAGGAATTTCAGCTGGAAGCAGAAGACAACCTGAACCTTCTGGAAGAGGGTCTGATGAAACTCGAACACCTGCAAGACCCGGAAGTGGTCCGCAGGATGTTCACGGCTGCCCACACCATCAAAGGCAGTGCAGGCATGATGGGTTTGCAAGACATCCAGACCCTCACCCATGCCCTTGAAGATGTGCTCGATGCCTTGCGCAAAAAACCCAGAGCCCTGACCGAGCAGCAGGCCAGTGTGCTCCTTCAGGTGGTCGATGAGGTGCGGGCCATGTGCCTGACCGCTGGAGAAGCCCAGAGCAGACCTCAACCTTTAAACCACTGGCTGACCCTGCTGGAACACTGGCAGGACACCCCTGCTGAACCTGCAACACGGCAACCAGAGACCCACGCAGAAACAGCATCCACATCCTCAAGCGTTCAGGCCAAACACGTGTTGATCCACGACCCTTCCATGACCGCAAGGATGCATCAGGCGTGGTTGCTGCTGGAAGCCGGTTTCTCTGTGCAATTTGCACACGCCCCTCAAGACCTTTTGACCACCCATGCAGACCTTTTTGTGATCGGCCAGAGCACAGACCCTGCCACCGTGCAGGTGCTCACCGAATTGTCCCAACGCCAAACCTCTGGAGTGATCGTGACTGTCCATGATGCCGCGCAAGCCGCACCCACCCCTTTTTTACAGGTCGCTCTGGAGAACCAGAGCATCCCCGAGCATTCTGAACTGGTGCAAACCGCCCTTGCTTTGCTGGAGGAACAGGCATGAGTGTGTGGGTGATTGACGACAGCCGTTTGATCCGCAGCATGTTGACCACCCTGCTGGCCCAGGCCGGCATCGAAGATGTGCACACCGCAGACTCTGGAGAGGGCCTTGTGCAGGCTTTGCAGGATCCAGAGGTGCGCGATCAGGTGCGCTTGATTTTGCTGGACCTGATGATGCCCGGCATGGACGGCATCGCCACCCTCAGGCACATCCGGTCTTTCCCAGAGTTGCAGGACATTCCGGTGATCATCATCACGGGTCGGGGAGAAAAGGAAGATCTGGAAGCGGCTTTTCATGCTGGAGCCAGTGATTTTCTGTCCAAACCCGCCGATCCTGTGGAGTTCGTGGCCCGCGTGAAGGGGGCTTTGCGCCTCAGTGAACTGCTGATTCAACGCCGTTCCAGAGAGCAGAACCTGAAAGACAGCCACGCCCACATGGAGCGCCTCAGCCTGACCGATCCCTTGACCCACGTGGCCAACCGCAGGCAACTGGACCAGCAACTGCAAAACCTCTGGTTGCAGGAGCAGCGCAAAGTGTCCTTGATTTTGCTGGACGTGGACCACTTCAAGCGCTACAACGACGCACTCGGGCACCTTGAGGGAGACAAGTGCCTGAAAAAAATCGCCAGCATCCTGCAAGACACCCTTGAAAAAGAAAGCACTTTCATTCCAGAGAGCCTGCTGGCCCGTTACGGCGGTGAAGAATTCGCGGTGCTGCTCCCGGATGCAGGTTTGCAGGAAGCGGCCCAACTGGCCGAGCACCTGCGGGTGGCCGTGCTGAACGCTGCCCTTCCCCACCCCACCTCAGAAAGCCACCACGTGGTGACCCTTTCGCTGGGGGTCGGTGAGACCTTCACGGGTCTGGACACCTCTGCAGCCCAACTGGTGGAAAACACCGATGCTGCCCTCTATCAGGCCAAACGCCTCGGGCGCAATCAGGTGATCCGCACCGACCAGTTGGAACACCTCTCTGAAGACCTCAAACTGCACAGCACACCCCTGAAGCCATGGAAAAAGGTTTTGCTGGTCGATGATTCCAGTCTGGTGCGGTCTTTTTTGCGCCACACCCTCAAGCATGACGGTGCAGAGGTGATCGAGGCCGCCTCGGTGCCTGCAGCCCTGCAACACCTCCCAGAGATCAGCCAGTTTGAACTGGTGGTGTTGGACCTCAACCTGGAAGAACGCAGTGGACTGGAGGTGCTGAAGCAGATCCGGGCCATCAACCAGAGTGTGGTGGTGGTGGTGTTCTCCGGGAAAGACCCCAGAGGCTTGCAAGAAGCCCTGAGCATGGGTGCAGATGCCTACCTGTCCAAAGGGGATTTTGATTTGCAAGGCAAAGACGTTCCCGCTTTCATGCAGGCCCTGAACCATGCCCGGGAATTCCGGCAGGGCATGCAAGCCAGAGAGTTGCTGCGTCAGGTGCAACTGGATTTCTTTGCGGTGTTTGCCCATGACCTGAAAAACCCCATTTCCGCATTGGGTCTGGCCGTGGACATGGCTGCAGAATCCCGGTCTCTGGACGACCTGCGTCCACTGCTGAGCAATGCCAGAGATGCCAAAACCATGTTGCTGGACATCATGGGTCAGTATCAGGAGTTTTTGCGCCTGCAAACCCATCAGGCCGAGGTGCGCCCGGTTCCCACCCGCATTGGGCATTTTCTGGCGGAGGTGCTGGACGGTCTGCAACTTCAAATGCTCCTCAGGCAACAGCATTTCGACCTGAACATCCAGCCTGAAGTCAAAGGTGTACAGGTGCTGCTGGACCGCAAAGTGATGTACGCGGCCCTGCAAAGTGCCCTGATCAGCATGATGAAACACGCCCCAGACCAGAGCACCATCCATGTGAACCTCTCACTGGAAGGCAACCACGTGCGTCTGACCTTGCAAGACCCCCACAGCCGCATCCTGCCCGAAGAAATGAACCCTTTGCTGTACAGTCCCAGCCTGTCCCACAAGTGGTACGGGGCAGGGGTCAGTTTGCCCCTCTTGCGGGTGGCCACCGAAGCCAACGGAGGCCGTTTGTGGGCCGAAACGCGTGCTGGCCTTGCGCAATTTGTTGCCGAGTGGCCAGCCCACCCTCAGGGGCCCAACACATGAACCTCGGGGTGCTGCATCTGGGGGTTGGTGACCAGCGGTACATGCTGCCTCTGGGTCAAATCGAACGGGTCATGCGCATGGCCCTGTTCACCCCTCTGGATGCTCAGGATGTGGTTGGGGCCATCAATCTGGCTGGAACCCTCTTTCCTGTGGTCAGCGCAAGGCGCAAACTGGGCTTTCCTGAAAACAGCCCGAGTGTCCACCAGAGGCTTTTGCTTCTGAAAGGCAACCCGGCTTTCGTGCTGTGGGTGGATGAGGTGCTGGACTTTCTGGAGGTGCCTCTGGCGGATTTTGTTCCCATCCGTTATCAGGAGCACAGTTCCATCGAAGCCATCATTCGCACACCTGAAGGCAGCACCCCGGTCCTCAGGCCCGAGTTTTTTCAACCTTCTGCATTGTGGGAGTCTGCATGACCTTGCCCATCCCTGAAGACCTTCTGAAACGTTTGCTGGAGCGCATCGAGAAGCTCAGTGGGTTGCAAATGGGCCGGGCGCAGGACCACACCCTGCGGCGTACCTTGCAAAAACGCAGCTCTGGAGACCTTGCAGGGGTGGTCAAAGACCTGCTTGAGCAGCCTGATCGGGCTTTTCTGGAGGGTTTCGTGCAGGAGTTGACCATCCACGAAACCTACTTTTTCAGGGGAGAGCAGCAGATGCAGCAACTGCGCACCCACATTTTGCCCGAGTTGCAAAAGCGCTCTGGTCCTCTGAAAGTCTGGTCTGCTGGATGTTCCACTGGAGAGGAAGCCTACACCCTCTCGATCCTGCTGAAACGGGAAAGCAAACGGCCTGACGCGGTGGTTCTGGGAACGGACCTGCATCCAGACGCCATCCAGAAAGCCCGCATCGGCAAATACCGGGAGTGGTCTTTCAGGACCATGCCCCCAGAGGTGCGGGAAGCCTGTTTTCTGACTTATGGGGATTTGTGGCACATCATGAATCCCCTGAAGCAACATGTGCATTTCGGGGTGCTGAACCTCAAACAGATGCCATGGAAAGCCGATTTTGGGGCAGGTCTCCATGCTCTGGACAAATTGGACTTGATCCTGTGCCGGAACGTCACCCTGTATTTTTCCAACCCGAGCGCCCAGCAGGTGTACCGCGAATTTGCCCGGCGTCTGAAACCCGATGGATTTCTGATGCTGGGGGCCACCGATCCGCTGCCAGAGCCACAAACAGGTTTTCATCCTCATGCGCATCCTCTGGGCATGCTCTGGCGCACTTTCCCAGCCCTTTCACAGTGTCCTGCTGTGCCGCCTGCACAAACAGCGCAGGTGCTTCCCGCCAAAACAGGGGTTCCCAGCGTCCAAAAGGTTGCCCCTGTTCAACCCGTTCCACCTGTCCTCCTGGGTCCTGTGGCCACTCCCTCTGCACCACAGGAGACCCTGGAAGCCCTCAGGCAACATGTGTTTTTGCATCCCGAGGACGCTCTGGCGGTGTTCAGGCTGGCCCAGATGTGGATCGGGCGACAGCAACCCACGCGGGCTCTGGCCTTGCTCAGACACCTGCAGCAGGTGCTGGCGGCCCTGCCTCCAGAGCAGGTGCTTTCAGACGAATTGACCGTGCAGGAATTGCGTTCTGCCACGTTTCACACCCTTGCCCGCCTGAAGGGGAACCAGAATGAATGAAAAAGACCTTTTGCAAGCCAGAGCAGCCCAACTGGCCCTCCCACTGCATGAAGACCGCAAACCTCAGGGCAACCCCATGCTTTTGGTGGAGGCTGGCCCCGAGCGTTATGCCCTGCCTTTACAGCACATCGATGTGGTGCGGACCAAACCTGCCCTGACTTCCCTGCCGGGTGTACCAGAAACCCTTGCTGGACTGGTGAACCTGCAAGGACATGTGCTTGCCGTGCTGGACCTTTCCGCCCTGATGGGGCACCGCCCGCAGGTTCAGGCCGGGCACATGGTGGTGGTGTGCCTGACCCACAACCAGAAAGTGGCTTTGCAGGTTCAGCAGGTGCACGGGGTGGTGGATGTGCCAGAACAGCTGTCCAGATCCACTTCGGGGAGGCCCGGCATCCGTGGGGTGTGGGATGCCCACGTGACCGTGCTGGATGTTCCAGAGTTGTTGCAGCATTTCCAATCCATGCCATCCATTGCTTCACCCGGAGGAAACCATGAGGTCATTTAAAACATGGAGCGTGTTCAACAAAGTCACCCTGCTCGGGTTGCTGACCGTGGTGGTCATGGCCCTGCTGGCCGGGTGGGTGCTGATCCAGCAAACCCACGACACTTTTGTGGAGCAGGGCAAGAAAAACATCCAGCAAGTGGCGTTCAACGGCATGGACAAACTGGACCGCAACCTCTTTGAGCGCTACACCGACATCCAGTCGTTTGCCAGCACGCCTGCAGCCAGATCCATGAATCCGGTTCCGATCATCGGGCTCATCAACACCAGCATGCAGCTGTACGCCCCTTTTTACAGCCTGATGGTGGTGGCAGACCGCTCCGGAAAAATCATCGCCATCAACACCCAGGACGCCTCTGGAAAGCCACTTCCCAGAGCTGCAACGTTCATCGGACAGGATGTCTCTGGTGAAGGGTGGTTCAAAGCGGCCCTCGCCATTGGCACCCAATCCCGACCCGTGCACCTTGAAGACCTGAAGGAAGACCCCATCCTGCAAACCCTGTATGGCCCGGACAAAGCCCTCGCCCTGACTTTCAGTGCACCCATACGCAATGAATCGGGACGGGTGGTGGGGGTGTGGACCACCCGGTTCAACTGGGACTCGGCGATCCACATCATGGATGAAATTGAAGTGGCTGGCAAACAAGCTGGAATCAGCAGTCTGGGGGTGGGGGTGGTCAACAAACAAGGCTACACGCTGCACAGCCCCGAAGCCATGGATTTCATGACCAACAGTCTGGTGGCCCGCATGGGGGTGGACCTGAAAAAAACCGAAGGGGCCAGAGAAGCCCCGAGCCCCACAGGCGACGGGGATGGGCTGGTGGGATGGTACACCTCCCGCGGTTACTCGGATTTTCCGGGCTTTGGTTGGACCATGCTGGCCGGACAGGGCCTGGGTGACCTTGAGGTGTACTCTGCACACTTGATTCAGACGGTGGTGGCCACGGGCATCATTCTGGTGGTCTTGTTCATTGGTTTGATTGTGCTGATCCGCCTGCTGATCGAAGGGCGCATCAAAACCCTCTCGCAAGCCGCCAATGACCTGTCGATGGGCAATCTGGAAGTGAAGCTTCCTCTGGCCACCCAGGATGAACTCGGGGCACTGGTCAGGGCCTTTGACCGCATGACCCACCACCAGAAAGACATGGCCAGAGTGGCAGACAGCATCGCCTCTGGAGACATCAGCCTGACCCTCAAATCGATGGGCGAACAGGACCAGCTCGGCAATGCCTTCCAGCGCATGCTGGATCACCTGCGTTCTCTGGTGCAGGAGGTGCAGGAGGCTTCACACAATCTGGCCTCGGCGTCCATGCAGTTGCAAGCCGCTTCTGCACAGCAAGGGGCCAGCATCAACGAGCAGTCTGCTGCCGTCACCGAAACCAGTGCCACGGTGGAAGAGGTGCGCGTGTCCAGCGATCAGGCCGTGGACATGGCCAACACCGTCAGCCAGAACGCCCAGAAAGCCCAGCAGGTGGCGGTCTCGGGGGCACAGGCCACCCAGAACATGATCCGCGACATGCAGGACATCCGCACGCAGGTCCAGAGCATCAGCAACCACATCCTGACCCTTTCGGAGAGCAGCCAGCAAATCAGCGACATCATCGAAGTGGTCCGTGACCTTGCAGACCAGAGCAACCTGCTGGCCCTGAATGCTGCCATCGAAGCCCACCGGGCCGGAGAGCACGGGCGGGGTTTTGTGGTGGTGGCCCAAGAAATCCGCAACCTTGCCGAGCAGTCCAAGTCTGCGACCACACAGGTCAGGACCATCCTCTCAGGGATCCAGAGGGACACCAACGCAGCCGTGATGGCCACCGAGCGGGGAACGCGGGTGGTGGATGGGGGCGTGCAGTCCATTCAGTCTCTGGAGCACACCATCAACGAACTTTCAGACGCCATTGAACATGCAGCCCGTTCCGCACAGGTGATTGCCGGTTCGGTCCGACAGCACTCTTATGGCATGGAGCAAATCGCTCTGGCCATGCAGAACATCCAGACCGCCAGTGAACAAAACCTGCAGGCCAGCGAAAGCAACCAGCAGGCCGCCCGTCACCTCGGCGACTGGGCCAGCCGCTTGAAAAACGTCATCGACAGGTACCGCCTCTGACCATGAACACCAGACCGACTTCCCAGCTGCTCCAACAGGTTTTTGCTTTTGAACTCCGGCAGCACCTGAAGGGCCTGCAGTTGCCTCTTTTGCGTGAAGCCCTGCAGCGGGCCGCTCTGGTGCTGGAGTGGCCCGGTCTGCAAGCTGCACTGCCCCAACTGTTGCAAGCCTCTGAACCCGAGTGGGAAAAACGCCTGCAAAGGTGGATTCCTGCTCTGGAAGCAGGAAACTGGCCTGATCTGGGAACCCAACCCTTGGTCCAAAAACGGCCTGAAAAGGCGCGACCAGAGCGGGGGCAGGATGTGCGGGTGACCTTGCAGCAGCTTGAAGGGCTGTTCGCCCACGCTGGAGAATTGACGGTGCTGAAAAACCGCCTGGGAGAACACCTGCTGCAACTGCAACACCTGCATCCTGAGACCGAATGGGACCTCCAGAAACAGCAGGCCGAGTGGGTGCGCCTGCTGAGACAGGACCACTTCGAACTCCACCGCATCAGTGAAGAATTGACCCAACTGGTGCTCGAAATGCGCCTCCGCCCAGCCTCTTTGCTGCTCACCCCTCTGGAACGTCTGGTGCGCGATCTCGGGCAGACACAGGGAAAAAAAGTGCACTTTGAGATCGAGGGAGCAGACACCGAACTGGACCGCAACCTGCTGGATCCCCTCAAAGAAGCCCTGATCCACCTGCTGCGCAATGCCATGGACCACGGTCTGGAAACCCCTCTGGAACGGCGGAAAGCAGGCAAACCCGAGACCGGGCACCTGAAACTCAGCCTCCAGAGCAAAGGCGACACCCTGTCCCTTTCCCTGTCCGACGATGGACAGGGGGTGTCCAGCAGCAAAGTGCAGCAAAAAGCCGTTCAGCAAGGACTCATTCAGGCTGGAACGGTGCTTTCCGAAGAGGAGGTGTTCGAACTGCTGTTCCGTCCGGGATTCAGCACCGCTCCAGAGGTGTCTGAAATCTCAGGGCGTGGGGTGGGCCTTGATGCGGTGCGTGCCCATCTGGAACAGCTCGGAGGGGAAATCTGGCTGACCAGCCAGAGCAAGCAAGGCACCACCTTTCATCTGCGGTTGCCCCAGACCCTTGCCACCACCCGCGCTTTTGTGGTGCAGGTGGCCGGGCAACCCTTCGCTTTGCCTTCCAGACACATTGAGCGCATCCTGAAACCCGAGAAATGGATGGTGGTGGACCTGCAACGCAGCGTGAACTGGCAGGGCACAGCCATTCCGGTTTTTGACCTCAGCGAAACCCTCGGGTTGCCAGAGGCCCCAGCCCCTTTCACGGTGGTGCTCAATCTGGCGGACCGGATGGTGGGCTTGAATGTCGAACAGGTCCTGAATGAAGATGAGTTTGTGATCAAACCTTTGCCGTGGGGCATCCCGGACCACACCCCGTTTCAGGGGGTGGTGCTGGACCACGCAGGCGGTCTGGTTCCTGTGCTGAATGTTTCGCACCTGTCCATCCACGCGAGACCCAGAGCCAAAGCCCCTGTGGCTGCACCCAAAGACCTGCAGCACATTCTGGTCGCAGACGACTCTCTGGCAGTGCGCACCATCCAGCGCAGCATTCTGGAAATGGCAGGCTTTCAGGTGCAGGTCGCTGAAAACGGACGCATGGCCTTGCAGGTGCTCAAACAAGGCCAATTTGACCTGCTGCTTTCCGACATCGAAATGCCCGAGATGACCGGCATTGAACTGACCCGTGCCATCCGTCAGGACCCACACCTGCAGCACCTCCCAGTGGTGCTGATCACTTCGATGTCCAGTCCCCAGCACCGCGAAGAAGGCATGCTGGCAGGTGCAGACGCCTACCTCATCAAAGGCAATTACGCTCCCGAGGACCTGCTGGACACCATCGGGAGGCTGATTTGAAAACCGGACGGGTGGTGCGGGTGCTGCTGGTGGATGACTCCGCAGTGCAACTGGACCTGCTGCACCAGACTCTGGAGCAGGATCCGCAACTGAAGGTGGTCGGGGTGGCCCACTCTGGCCCGGAAGCCCTGAAACTGCTACCCGAATTGCGCCCGGATGTGGTGGCCATCGACCTGAACATGCCTGGCATGGACGGTTTTCAGGTCAGTGAGCGCATCATGCAGGATTTTCCCACCCCCATCCTCTTGCTCACCATGTCTGCAGAACAGGCGGTGCTCAGCCATGACGCCCACCGCAGTGGAGCCATCACCCTGATGCTCAAACCCCAGGCATCCGATCCGTCTGCCATTCAGAACCTTCAGCAGACCCTCAAAACCGTGGCAAGCATCAAAATGGTGCGCCGTCACGCAGTCAAACCCTCCCACAACAAAACAGCAACCCGGTCACCCTACCAGCTGGTGGTGGTGGCGGCCTCCACTGGGGGGCCTCCAGTCCTGCAAACCCTGCTCAGCAGGCTGCCAGCAGAATTTCCCATCCCGATCCTGATCGTGCAGCACATCGCACCGGGCTTTGAAGCCTCCCTGCAAAACTGGCTGCAAAACACCTCTCCCCTGCCGATCCATCTGGCCCGAGAAGGCATGGAGGCCACCCGGGGGGTGTACCTCGGGCCGAGCGGAAGCCATCTGGAGGTGCACAAAGTCCAGCACAAAACCCTCTTGCACCTCAGTCAGAAAGATGCGGTTCGGGGGCACCGCCCGAGTGCCGATGTGCTGTTTCAATCTGCCGTGAAAGCTTTTGGCCATCAACTCATTGGCATCCAGTTGACCGGCATGGGCGACGATGGAGCCTCGGGCCTGAAGGCCATTCGGGATGCAGGAGGACTCACCATTGTGCAAAGCGAGCAAAGTTCAGCGGTGTTCGGCATGCCCCAATCCGCCATTCGCATGGGAGCGGCCCAGCACGTGCTGGAGCCCGAGGACATCCCCCTGAAAATGCTGGAGGCCCTCGGGATCCAAGAACATTGAATTTCCAGAGGGCATTTTCATGATTTTCTGAAGTTTTCTACAAGCCCTTGAATGAATCTTGATTGTGTGGGATTTGTTTCTGAGCTTTTCCAAGACTGTTGGTACCTTGATGTCACTCTTCCTCCCCAAAGCAACATGGGCTTTCGCCCACGTTGCTTTTTTTGTGTGATCACGGTCCTTTGCCTTTCAAGTCCGGTTCAGCCAGCTTCACCGAACCTCCACACATGACGCACACATCTGACAAAACATCTTTGTGGAAAACACTTGATGGACGATCAAATGAACGGAAATTCGCCCACACTCCCTTCAAAAATCCTCCTTTGAACCTTCACAGCACAACAGCACAATCAGGCTCAGGAGGCACCAAACATGAAACACATCCTCAACCTCAACGGAATTTTGATTGCAGCACTCGCTCTGGCCGGAAGCGCAAGTGCCAGCAGCGTCACCAGCACCAGCAACCTGGGCGAAGGTTACCACCTGATCGTGAGTGCCGTGGGCCAGTGCACAGGAGACACCGACTGCACCATCCCCTATGGCGACAAGCTGTGCGATGCAGACAACCTCGGGGTGGTTTACCGCCGTGCCATTCCCAACATGGGTGGCACCTTCTCCTACGAAGACATCAAATGCGTCTGGGGTGATGATTCCCAGTACATCGTGGACACCTACACCGTGACCAAAGGCGGCGAAGACTTCAGTTGCCCCATCGTGGCCAGAGGGCCTTTTGTGGCCACCACCAACGTCTGGCCTCCTGTGCGTTTCTGGGGCCTGACCCCCGAGCAGTTCGTCTACTGCGACAAAAAATCCTGAACCTTCACTTGCATGCACCTTCTCCTTGCCCCGAACACCGTTCGGGGTTTTTTGTGGTCAGGTATCATGGGGCAAACCCATGGACCTTTCTTTTCTGCCTGAACCCAAGCCGCCTTTCATGGTGCAAGACACCTTCGAAATCAAAGCCGATGTGTTTGCTCTGGGCAGTGTCGTGAATGGCAAGCTGGAACAGTTTCACTTTGTGCCAGACAACCATTTTGAGTTTTACATCCAAGAAAAATTGCAGGTTTTGCAAGCCAACCCCCACGAGCACCGCCTGATTCAGAGTTCAGACCCAGAGGGTCTGGAAGATGCGCTCTGGCAGGTGTTTGAAACGTTTGCCAGAGAACACCCTCAACTGCTGGAGGTAAAGGGTCCAGAAGTCCATCTGAGAGCCTTTGGACTGGTGCTGAACCGTGAGCACAGGACCATCAAGGCCCTGAATCCTTCTGCTCTGGGAAGGCAGGTTCATGACCATCTGGCAAGGCAGTCCGGGCTGGTGTGGCTTCTGGACGCTCTGGCCCTCACGGTTCAGGAGGATCTGGTGGTGCTCCGTGAACACCCTGAAGGACACCACTCTGCCGAAGCCCTTTCGGTGTGCTTCCCGAGCGGTTGGTCTCCTGCAGAAAAATTGGGGAGGAATTTTGATTTCATTCATGGGCCAGTGGCAGAAAATGCACGGCTGCTCAGGTCCAGCCGGAACCTGATGCAGGCCCTTTTTCACAAAGGACCGTTTGTGCGTTTCGGTTGGGGGCTCAGCACTTCTGGGGACCTCAATGCCCATCCATCTCTGCCCAAAAAGCCTGTGCCTCATGAAGACATCGGGAATGGGGTGTTTTTGCGGATGGAACGGCAAACCACCCTGGCCTTGCCCGAGCAGGGCCGTGCCCTGTTCACCATTCGCATCTACATGAATTCCCTTAATGAACGGTTGCAGAAGGATCCTGCCTTGCGTCCCAGATTGATTCGCCTCTTGAAATCTGTGCATCCAGAAGTCATAAAATACAAAGGGATGCAGGACCTGCTGGTTCCGGTGCTCGGGCATCTGGAAATGAAATCTGAATGAAACGGCTCAAGATGTGAGACTTTCTAAACTCAGCGCGGGATTTTCCTGTTAATATCATCAAGCAAGAAATGTCAATTTATTCAACAAACCAGAGAAATATCGTCTAGATGGCTTTTTTTGTGCGTGGGCGTTTCTTCATTTGGGCACCGTAGTGACTTTGCAGTGACAAGTCGCCTTTTTCGTCCACGCTTCGAATGATTCCGGCCACTTTCACTGCCGCTTCGTCCACCTCATCGCTCTGGATCTTGCGGTATTCCTCCAGGGTGATTTTGATGCTGGAGTGCCCGACGAGCTTGGCGACCACTTCAGGCATGACGCCTGCGCGGATGCTGAGGGTGATGTAGGTGCGCCGGATGTCGTGGATGGTGCCGGGTGTGACCTTGGTGACCTGCACGACCTTCCTGAAATTGCGGTAGAGGGTCTGGTAGTGGGTGAGGGTCCCGAGGGTGGTGGGGAAAAGCCACTCGTGTTCCTGCCAGAGTTGGCCAGCTTCGCGTTTGTCTGCAGCCCTGCGTTCCAGCCACTGCACGAGGATTGGCTTCAGGTTCTCTGGGAGGGGCACGATCCTCTGGGCTGCGCTGGATTTCCCTTCGGTGATCTCTGGGGGCAGGTTGAAGGTGGTGCCGTGGCCACTGACGGTCCTGAGGATCTGCACGCGCATGGTGTGCAAATCGAGGTCTTGGAGTTTCAGGGCTTGCAGTTCCCCGATGCGTGCCCCTGTGGAAAAAGCGAGGCACCAGAGGGGGAACATCCTCTGGGCGGTGGCTGCTGCAAGGATCAAGTCCACTTCTTTTTGTGTCCACGCGATGCCTTTTTTCTTGGCGTGGCGTGGGGCTCTGGGCGCTTGGATTTGCAGCATGGGGTTTTTGGCGATCACCCCGAGTGCATGGGCCTCCTGAAAGCCTTTCCGCATGGCGGTGAGGATCTTCATTCTGCTGCTGTGGGAGTAATCCCGTGTGGCTGCATCGAGGACCTGCTGGAGGTGGTAGGGTTGCACCTGCTGCATCTGGAGGGTGCCGATGTGCTTTTTGATGTACTCGACGGAGTAATGGTTTGCCCTGCGGGTGACGTTGACGATGTCTTGGCTGTTCCTGCGTTTGAGGTGGTCATCCATCCATTCGTTGACGGTGAGTTTTGTGGGGTCTGAGAGCACGCCACGGCCATGGTCGGCGATGAGTTCAGCGAGTTTCTTTTCGGCTTCGCGTTTGATTTTCTTGTCGGTTTCGGGGCCTTTGAAGTAACGCTTGATGGTTTTGCGTTTCCCGGTGAGGCCGTCTTTGCCGAGGTTGAGTTCTGCGACCCAAGCGGTGTGGGTTTCGCTGTAGTAGATGCTTCCGATGCCCCGGCGTTCGGTTTTCTTGGGCATGGGTCCTCCTTTCAGAGGGGTTTGTTGGGGTAGAGCAGGTAGGCATGGCCGATGATGCGGGCCTCTCCCAGTGGGAGGGGGGTGTGCTCGGGGTTGTCGGGCATCATGAAGCCAGCGCGGTACCTGCGGACGTGGATTTCGTTCTGGTGGGCGATGACGTAAATCTGGTTTTCTTCTGGGGTGGTGGCGAGGGTGTTCACGAGGAAGATGTCACCGTCGCGGATGGCGTTGGGGCGCATGCTGTGCATTTCATTCCCGGCCATCTGGAGGGCGAGGATGCCGTCTTTGAGTTGGTTGGGTTTGATGGCGACGCTGAAGCTGAGGTTCTGGAAGCCTGCTGGGTTCTCGGCGGCTTTGAGGGGGTAGACGGGCAGTGGGGTGTATTCGTTGCTGGTGCTGCCGGTCTGGATGGTGATCTCGAATTGCCCGAGGGGGTCATCTGCGAGGGCTTCTGCGACTTCTTTGGCTCTGGGGAGGAATTCTGCTTGCTGAGAATCGTTCATGGCGTCGAAGAATTCCTGGAGGGTGATTTTGTAGAGGCGGAGGAGTTTGGTGATCTGGTCTGCGCGGAGGCCTGCTGGGGCTGCGTAGTTGTTTTCAAGTTTGCTCATGCTGCCTTGCGAGATGCCTGTTCTGGCTGAGACTTCCATGTGGGTGAGCTTTTTTTCTTTTCCAGCTTTGTGTCTCCACTCGGTGAGCTGTTCTCCGAAAGTCAGTTTCATGTTTGTTTCTCCCATGTTGCGTTCTGTTGTCCTGCACAGTGTCAATTCAATCATGGCATGAGCATATAATATTATTGACTATTATTCTGTGACATAATATTATGGAGTCAGTTCCCTAAGGGATCACCCTAATTCAGGGACCCAACCAAACCCACCCATCCCAGTCAGAGCATCAACAGAAATATTCTCACCCGGAATAAGGAGACTGAATGCAGAAACTCAAAACCCTCCGAAAAGCCAGCGGAATGTCCGCCTACGAGCTCAGCAAGCAAGCCGGCCTCGCCACCAACGTGGTTTACGTGATTGAGAAGCGTTCCGAGGCCCAGCAGTCCGTGGGCATCATGGTCAACATCGCCCGCACCATCGCCAAGAAGCTTAATCGCCCCGTGCAGGACGTGCTGTTCGAAATCTGCACTGATGAGGACTTGAAAGGAGGACAGAATGCCGATCAGCCTGCCACAAATGGAACTGCACAGCCCAGAACTCGCAAGAATCGCCGAGTTGCTGCCCCTGATTGAAGCCCGCCTCTCCCTCCCCTCTGCCCCTCTGGGCATCCGGGAAGCCGCTGAATTCCTCGGGGTAGGCCAGAAGGAAGTGTACAGGCTCGCAGGTGAACGTCTGATTCCGGGCATCAAAGTGGCGAACAGTTGGCGTTTTTGCCGTGAGGATCTCGCAGAGTGGGTGCGCTTCAGTGCCCTCGAAGGCCGTGAAATCACCGTTGAGGAACTCAGGAAGTTCCAGATGCAGCAGAAAGTCGGGAGGTCCAAGTGAACATGACGTTAAGCCCTCAAGCTGTGCAGGTACTCCTCGAAACACTGGAGGACATCAAGCAAGAATCCTGCCTGAGCGATGAGCAGATGGCGCTTTACGTGCTGGTCCGTGCCCACGTTGGACGCCCCGTAGTCTGCATGTCCAGAGAAGTGAAGGCCAAAACACTCACCCTTTCTGTGCTTCCCACACCGCAAATTATTCTCACAGAAAATAATAAGGAGGTCCGTTCATGAAACCCAGCGTTCTGCTCTTGGTCTTGTTTGCCCTTCACTGGTTGGCGTACTGCATGCCTTCTGTCCGTGACTGGGTGGCTCACCTGCCTTACCTGCAATGGCTGGCCGTGAACTTCTGGCTGGGCGTTCTGGTGGTCCTGACCATGGCCAGTATTTTCGCCACGCACAAGCAGGTGCAGCAGTGACCGCCACCACCCTGTTCCTTCTGGGTCTGTTCCTGTTCGGATGCGTGTGCTTCGTGATCAGCATCAAGCAGGCTTGGGATGCCAGAAAACCCATGACCGCAAGACGCTTCAAGAAACTCTCGCCCGAAATCCAACGGGAACTGATTGACAGGTGGCGCTGATGTCCAGCAGTACTTTTGATGCTTTTTCCTCCGACCGCTTCCAGACCATGTGCCAGATGGCTGAGGTTTTCATTCGCAGCCGGATGCTGCCCCCTTCCATCCAGACTGTCGAGCAGGCCATTGTGATCATGGTCAAAGGTCAAGAACTGGGCTTGCAGCCCCTTCAGGCCCTGAATGGCATCAACGTGATTCAGGGGAAACCCACGGTCAGCCCTCAAACGATGCTCTCTTTGATCAACCGCTCAGGGAAAGCCGAAGACATCAAGTTTGAAATCGGTCAGGATTTCGCGTCTTGCACCATGATTCGCAAGGACCGCACTGCCCACACCGAGCGGTTCGGGCAGAAGGAAGCCCAGAGCATGGGCCTGCTGAACAAGGACAACTACAAACGTCAACCTCTGGTGATGTACAAGTGGCGTGCTGTTGCTGCCTGCGCCAGAATCGTTTTCCCGGACGTGATCGACGGCCTTTACACTCCCGAGGAAATGGGTGCAGATGTGGTGGTGGATGCAGAGGGAGGCATGCAGGTTGTTTTCGAACAGCAGAAATCTGAGCCCACCATCAGCAGGGATGCAGCAAAACGCCTGTGGGACAAACTTTGCGCGTTGGGTTTCGGGAACCCTCCTGCTCTGGCATCTGATGTGCTCAATCGGCCTGTGCAAAGCCTTGAGGAGCTCACCAAATCTGAGAGTGTGGAGGTGTTTGAAGCTGCCCAGAAAATGGCAAAAACCGCGGAGGGTGCCCCGACACCAGCCACTGAGAAGCCCGCCTCAAACACCAAACTCCTCGGGGCCATCCGTGGCCACCTGACCCGCCTTGGTTTCCCCCATCAGGAGGACGATGCAAGCCGGGACCGTCGTTTGGCCTTCATGTGCTTCATGCTGGGCCGGAATTTCGACATCAAGTCAGGCAAGGACCTCTCTGAGGAGGAACAGAAAGCCCTGCTGGAGAAGCTCGCCAAGATGAAGGACCTCTCTGGAGTCCAGCAGGAGTTTGATGCTTGGCTCGGGTCTGATTTGCCGTTGTGAAAACCGGGGAGGGCAACCCCTCCCCTTTCTTTGGAGGATGTCATGAAGAAACCTTGGATTTTTCAGAAAGAGGAGCCCATTTTGCATGTTGGTGTTGTGCGCACCAGCGTCAGCGAAGACGGCAAGGAAATCCTGCTGGAGAACCTCACCACTGGCAGGTGGACCATCACTGACACTCAGGGCGATGTGCTGGATGATTCCAGCTGGGATTGGAACCGCTGATGTTCAAACCCAACGCCTACCAACAACGGATTTTTGACTGGATCAAAAATGGCAGTGGGAACGCGATTGTTTCCGCGACCGCTGGATCCGGCAAGACCAGCACCCTCACCCACGCAGCCCACTTGATTCCGCAAGGCGAGGGGTTGTTTCTGGCCTTCAACAACCACATCTGCAAGGAGCTCAAGGGCCGTTTGGGGCGCTCCATGGAAGCCCGGACCATCCACAGCATCGGTCTGGAGGCACTGAAGGCCACAGGCATGAAGTTGGAGGCGCAACCGAACAAGGGGAAGTACCGGGACATCGTGAAAAGCCTCCTGCTGAAAGTTGCCCAGAGGTACAAGGATCTGGACGTTAGTCCCCTGAAGGACCCTCTTCTGGAGATCGTGCGTTATGCGATGCTCACCATGAACCCTCTGGAGTCCACCCGCGATTTCTACCAGCTCACACGGGCATACCAGGTGGAATTCCCTGCCGATCAGGACAACCTCTTGCGTGAACTGGCGGTGGCTGCCATGCGGTACGGGGAAAGGTACGTCACAGAGCAAGGGGTTTACAGTTTTGATGACATGGTTTACCTGCCTGCGAAGTGGCGGTTGAGCCCGAAGCGGAAGTACGCTTGGGTTTTCGTGGATGAAACGCAGGACTTGAATGCCGCTCAGATGGAAGTGGTGTCTCACGCGATTGCACCAGAGGGCCGGGCACTGTTCGTGGGGGACCGCAGTCAGGCGATTTACGGCTTTGCTGGTGCGGATCACCGCAGCATGGATGTCATCAAGGACGCCTTCAATGCCGTGGAGATGCCCCTGTCAATCTGCTACAGGTGCCCGACTTCACACATTGCGCTGGCGAAGGAATTGGACCGGAGTATTGAGCCGGCTCCCATGGCCAGCGAGGGCATTCTGGGTGAGTTGCCTTCAGGGGTGCCTTTGCACCAGTACGTGCGGGATGGGGATTTGATTTTGTGCCGGATGAATGCCCCTTTGATCGAGAAGGTTTTCGATTTGATTCGGCATGGGGTGCCTGCTCGGGTGCGTGGCCGGGACATTGCGTCTGGTTTGATGACTCTCGCGGAGACCGTCTGGAAGAAAGCCCGGGCACCTTACTGGACCCCTGAGGGCTTCGAGTTGGCTCTGGATGCCTACCTGCAATCCCAGAAGGAATTGATTCGCCGTAAAAGCATCTCCCTTGAGGATCAGGATGCTTTGATTGCTGAACTGGCTGACAAAATCCATGCTTTGGAGGTCATCAACGAGCAGGCCCAGCCGTTCAGTCTGGAGCAGCTGTCTCAGCGGATTGGGAGTCTGTTTTCTGAGGACCGCGAGGGTGTGATTTTGTCCACCATCCACAAGGCAAAAGGCTTGGAGGCGGACCGGGTGTTCATTGTGGCCCCCGAGAAGCTGCCCCTCACCACGAAGACGGCTGTAGCTGCTGCTGCAGAGCGGTGCATTGAATTCGTGGCCCTCACGCGGGCAAAGAAAGCTCTGGTGTTCGTTGGGAGTTACAGCCGCTTCCTCGGGAAGGCCCGCAAGCCTTTGGCCCTGCTGTCCGATGGCGAGTTGGGGTATGCAGGTGACCAACCCGGCAAGCCTGTCCCTGTGCAAGGAGGTCTCTGGTGAATGCTTTACCTGTTGGTGCTGAGTTGAGGGCCATTCGGGAAACCAAGCGCTACACCCTGAAAGAAGTGGAAGCCATGACTGGGATCAGTAATGCCTACCTCTCCCAAGTGGAAACAGGGAAGATTTTGAAGCCCTCGCCTGACAAGCTCTGGGCACTGGCCGAAGTTTACGCTGTGCCCTTTGAAGCCCTGATGCAGCAGGCAGGATACATCTCCTTTGATGCCAGTTTGAACCCCGACAAGCTGAGGCAGAGGGGCTTCAAAACACTGCATGGGGCTGCTCTGCTGCATGCAGACTTGACCCCCAAAGAGGAGCACGACCTGTGGCTGTACCTGACACTCATCCTCAGACACAAGGAGACACAATGATCAAAGTTCTGACCCTTCAGCACCCATGGGTGTGGGCCATTTTCCACGCCGGGAAAGACGTGGAGAACCGCACGTGGGCACCCAGCACCAAAGGGGGGCACTGGCTCCTGATCCATGGCGGTAAGCCTCCCATCAACAGCAGAGGCAAGCCCAACCGGCAATTGCAGCAAGACTGGGCATGGATTCTCAATCGCATTTTGCCAAAACTCCCCACGGCAGAGCAGGAAGCGCTGGCTCTCAAAATCCCTGACTCCTACAGCGAAATCTGCATGCCCGGCATTGTCGGCATGGTGTGGCTTGAGGGTGTGCAGAGCAGTGACAGCCCATGGGCAGTGCCCGGCCAGTGCCATTGGAAAATCAGTAATCCCATCCTGTTTGACCAACCTCACCAATGCAAAGGGCAGTTGGGCCTCTGGGACTGCCCTGATGAGTACCTGCCTTACGTGTTGGACCAAATCAAAAAAGCAAGTGACCGCCTGTGAACACCCCGACCCTGGAAGAACTTTTGAAACTTGCCGATGACCTGCGTGAGGCCTGCAAGAGTACGAAATCTACTTTCCCTGAATCAGAGCCCCCCAAAGGGCTCCCGATGGGCATTGCTCTTGGTCTGGCAGGTGTGAACATCCCCATGCCACCGCAACACAGAGAACCCAAACCACACCTGTCCACTGCCCTGAGTGAGCAGGACTATGCACAACTCAAAGGTGCTCTGGATGGTGGTGCTGCATCCCTCGGGTATCCCCTTGGCGTATCCGATGAACTGGTCCAGCAGCTTGCCAACAGGCACGGCATGGCAAGCAAATTCAAAACCACCCCCAGCACCCCAGCAAACCCTCCAGCACCGAAACCCAAATTCAAAAAGCCCCGGCATCCAAACGCAAGAAAAAGACGTTAAAGCGAATCAAGTCGGCCAAATGCAAGTCAAACGATAAGGTCTCTTATCGTAGAAAGGAAAGAAAATGGATATCCCGGAAAATCAGCAACAAAAAAGCCTTTGGAGTACCACCCCTCAACCAGAAAAAGTTGTCTTTAACCCAAATAGGAAATTAAGCGATATCGAGCTACTTGAAAAATTAATTGAGCTGTCTGAAAAAATTGGAAGTCAACCCACATTGGAGAGCCAAGCTGAGCGTGGACAAATTGTAATCGAGTTGGTAGATAGGCTGGCTCGGCTTCAGGGGATGTCACGACTTTCGATGGTGGCTCAAACCGCCCATGGAAGTATTGCCCACGTTTTACGTAAATGCCATGTTGATGAGAGCGCTAGACGTTGTCTGAAAGATGCTCTTGAAGCCTTGGAGTGGAATAGACGGTAATTTCTTACCGCAAAGGAGGGAACATGAGATTTCAAATGATGCAAGCAGAAATCCCTGATGGGATGAGACTGGAGCCACTATCACACGAACTGAAAGTTGAGGATGCGGCACACAAATACATGCAAGGAGTCGAATACGGGAACCTTCTAGCCTATCTGATTCGTCGCTTTGGATACACAAAGTGTGGTTCAGATGACCACAAAGAAATCTGTGCATACCTGCTGAACACCCCGAGAGAGGATGTTTTTATCCGTGTAGGAGTAAGAGCAGGAAGAGAAGTATGGTGGGATTTCAGTGCTTATGTGTCAAATGCCACTTGGTTGGAATACATTGGTGCCCGTCAGGATGGGAAGGGTCAAGAATTTTTAAAAGACCATGTTAAGGCTGTTGCGCGGGCCGTAAAAGAACTGCAACGCCCTGTCTATGTTCGAGATGTTCCTATTAGTCCACTTGGAAGATTGACAGAAGACGCTGCCAGAAAAGTGCGCTTGGTGGCATGTGAGGCTCATGAATCTGCTGGCTATGGAGCAGTAAGCCGATATTACAAACAGCTTCTACGGTAAATAACAATATCGTCCAGCAAATGAAGGGGGATTGAAATATATCCCCTCACCAAAAGGAGCAGGCATGAGTTTGAACGACTTGACCGACCAAGAATTGAATGCCCTGTGCTGTAAAGCACTCGGGTGGAAGTGGCAACTCTTTGCCGATTATCTTCAGGTTGCTGGGCGTGCTGATGGATGGTGGTCAACCGGAGAAGGAATAGGTTACGAATTCCCGAATTTTTGTGCTGACCTGGACCTCATTCAGCAATACCTTGTGCCAGTCCTCAGGAGCCAACCTGCAAGCGTCCAGCAGCGTTACTACCAGCATGCACAGCGTGTTTACTGGCAGAGTGGTGAGACGGATGGGATGCTGGATCAGTTCATGTTGATGTCAATTCCTGCCAGAGTACGGGTTCTGGCCTTCCTGCAAGCCATGGGGGTGGAAAGATGAGTGAGGAACGATGGTGGAACCATGACACCAACCCACCTAAGAGCGCCCCAGATCGTCAAATCCGAGTGATGGATGATGTGTTCATTGAGGGGATCTGCTTCATGATCATGGATTCCGCCCGAATTGACAGTAAAGCCAAGTCTTGCACTCTGACAGTGGAAGGGGCAAAGCGCTTCATGGAAGTTCTCGGAAAAGTCATTGAGAAGGTTGAGCAGCGCATCGCTGAAAACACGGAGGCACAGCATGAATCTTGAGTTGTTGCGTGAACTGGCAACCGTGGACCCTGAATTTCTTGTGGAGCAACAATTGCATGGAGAACCCTGCATTTCTTTAATGCCAATGAATGGCTTTGCTTTGCCTCTAGAGTTCGCCGAGGGGAAGCCTTATGAGTTCTTTGCAGGGGACATCAAACGTAGGGAAGCCATGTTTCTAGTTGCCTTGCTGGATCGTATTCAGGCCAGAGGGTGGAAGCTGTTTTTGATTGTGAAACCTGAAGGGCACTTTGCGACCATCTACCCCTACCGTGAAGCTGGCACTCTAACACCGGCTCACCAATACAAAGCTTTAGGAGAAGCAATTGAATCATCCTCCTGTGAGGCTCTGGCCCACGCTTACGTCCAAGCCTGCAAGGAGACAGCATGAAAACCACAGAAGAAATCAAAGCCCTGCTCACTGCAATCAACTCCCACAACATCTACCCAATGGAAATTGAAGAGCTTGGCAGAAAACATTACGGCACCATGATCATCACCGAGGCAGGCACACAAATCAAACTCTGGCACATCGCCGAAAACCCCCAACCAAGCACCAGAGAGCTTGCAGAATGGGATGGGTCACCTTTACAAGGAGAATTGACAGCCCTGCAATACTTCTGGGAGGAATGCTGCGATTCCCACTGGGAATCCCAAGCAGATTTAGACCTCGCAACTTTGATTGTTGAAGCCCCAAGCATCATTCAACAACTGTTGAACAGGATTGAAGAACTTGAAACCAAACTCAGCAAAGAGACCACATGCTGAAACCGATCAACATCATCAGCGAAGAAATCCAACTCTTCGAAGTCACCTGCTTCCCTGTCCCTGTGTTTGCCCGCTGGTGGATCACCCCTTTGGGCATCACAGAACTCTGGTTCTCCATCGGAGAGGAACCCGAAGAGTACCAAGGCATCGAGGAAATCCGCACTGAGACCAGAAAACGCGGATGGGATTGGCCCCATGAACTGGACAGCATTGAACTCCTGAGATGGAAATTTCTTGCTGAGTACCACCGCATCAATTACGAAAACCTCTGGAATGGCAGGCAAGAAGAACTGGAGTGCAAACTGACCCTGAAAGGCGATAAGGCCAGACGGGATTTGGAACAGCAGTTTCTGGATGATTTCTTGAACCCCTGATAACAGGCAGAGCGTAAAGTGTCCATGTTGATCGATTAAGGTCTTATCAAGCAACCTTAGTAACAATGAGAACACTATGTTTTTTACATAACTGCTAAGATCAAGTATGCGTTATGAAGAATCCACCAGAGTCGAGCTCACAGAAAAACTGTTCGAGCACATCAGCAAAAACCACCAAGGCGTTCTAGTCAATCCAAGCTTCGAAAAAGATCCAGACAATCTGGTTTTGACTGTTCTAAATGCCCCTCACCAACAAGGCATCCAGTTCCCCATCACCCGTGAAGCCATCGAGGATGCCTCCGACTCAGAGGAACTTCTGAAGCACCTTACTGCCCGAGTTGATTTCTGGTTGGCCAAGGGCTTGCCTTACCGCCCAATGGGGCAACCTTATCAGCGCGAACCGGTCACAACCAAAATCTTTGATTGAGTCAAACAAATTTATCCCCCTCTGCGAAGACCAGAGGGGTTTCTTTTGGCATGAAGCGCCTACAAAACTCGCCTCTCGGAATGCCTACCCAAACAGCATTTTCTGTATTCCAACTATTGACTATTATTCTATAGAAGAATATTCTATATGTATATCGGATTGATTGCGGGCAAAAACCCGCACCAGAACAGAAAGGAGGCAAGGGATGCACAAAGAAATCAAACTCCACGGCAAACTCTCAAACGGCACTGTGGCCCTCGTGGACCCAGAAGACTACGAAACCCTCAAAAAGCACCGCTGGTACCTCAACACTGACGGGTACGCCCTCACCAACATCAACACCGGAACCCTCCGGCGCAAAGTGAGGATGCACGTCCTGATCACCAACTCCGAAGGCAAACACTACATCGACCACATCAACGGGAACCGACTGGACAACAGGAAAGCCAACCTCAGGCCAGCCACGAAAGCCGAAAACAACCGCAGCAGACGCATTTTCCGCAACAACAAAAGCGGCTTCAAGGGGGTGTGCTTCCGCAAGGGTGCATACCAAGCGTACATCCATCAGGGGGACAAGCAAATCTGGCTGGGCACGTTCGCGCACCCCATTCTGGCTGCAATTGCCTACAATGCTGCCGCTCAAGTCCTGCACCGGGAGTTCGCTGTGCTGAATGTGATCCCACCTGATTACATGCAGGTCATTGCTGCTTCCATGCCAGAAAATATTCTCACGGAGAATAACCATGCTCGATCAGATCATCAAAGAGCTGTTTGAGAAGGCCACCGAGGGACCGCAGGAGAAGACCGTTCAGCGTGGTTTGGTCCTGCGGGCATCCATCAAGGAGGGGGTCAGGTTGCTCCTGCTGGGGCGTCTGGCCCCGGAAACCCAACCCCATAAGGGGCCAAGTGACGCAGAGTGCGCCATCTGCGCGAAGCACGCGGGCTTCCGTTACTTCGAGCAAACCAGTGGGTGGTCGCGGGCCAGAGGGATGCACTGGAAGCTCCTCACCGAAACAAAAATGCCTGCCTCCCAGCGGGAGACGTACATCCAGCAGATCGTTCAATCCATGGGCAACCGCGACCTGTTCTGGAATTTCACCACCTCAGTGGACGCCCTCACCGCAGGACTGCGGAAACTCAGCGATGAAGACCTGGAGACCTCCTACGCCCGGAATGTCCTCCGCAAGTTCGATCAGGAGAAAGCATGAAGCAAACGGGACTTTTCGAGGATCAGGAGACCAGCACCAGCGTGGCCCTCAGTTGGGTTGCCAAGGATGCGCTGGTTGTGGCGAACCACAGCGGAGGCAAGGACAGTCAGGCCATGCTGATCAAATTGCTGGAATGGGTGCCCAGAGAGCAGCTGCTGGTGGTGCACGCCTCCCTCGGGGATGTGGAGTGGCCGGACGCTCTGGAGCATGCACAACAGCAGGCGGAAGCTGCGGGGTTGCCTTTCGTGGTCGCCAAGGCCGGGAAAAGCCTCCTCGGGATGGTTGAAGGCAGGTTTGAGGCCCGTCCAGAGGTCCCCAGTTGGCCCAGTGCATCCCACAGGCAGTGCACGAGCGACCTGAAGCGTGGACCCATTGAGCGGGAGGTGCGCAGGTACGCCAGAGAGCATGGCTTTCAGGTGGTCATCAACTGCATGGGCATCCGTGCCGAGGAATCCCCCAGACGTGCTAAGGCCATCGCGTGGCGTCGCAATGAAGGGCAGAGCGTCGCAAGCCGGGAGTGGTTCGACTGGCTGCCCATCCACGACCTCCTGAAAACGGACGTCCTGAGGATCATTCGGGAGGCGGGGCAGGAACTCCACCCCGCTTACGCCTCTGGGAATGAACGCCTGTCCTGCGTGTTCTGCATCCTCGCCAGCGCAAACGACTTGCGGAACGGGGCCATCAGGAACCCTGAGTTGTACCAGCGTTACGTCGAACTGGAGAGGAAAACCGGGTACACCATGCACCAGTCCCGAAAGTCCCTCCCAGAAATCACAGGAGTTGAGATATGACAGAACACCCCACCCGTTCCATCAAACTCATGCTGAATGCTGGCCGAGATGGGAAGCAGCTCATCCAGCGTGGGTTCCCCAGAAAGCTCGTTTACAACACCCGACAGGAGTACATTGATGCCCGCGGGTTCATCCGATGCAGTGAACTGGCCACCATGTTGGGAATCACCCGTGCAGCCCTCTGGGCCACTGCGACCCGCAGAGGCATGGGGAAGCTCCTCGGGTTGCAACTGTTCTTCAATGAAGATGAGTGTGAGCTGTTGACCAACTTGTACACCGTTCCTGAGGGCTATGTGCCCATCAAACGCCTCGGGAATACTCAGGTGGTCTGGGGTTGGTTTCACAGGCAGCACCCAGAGCACAAGCACCACCTGAAGTGGTGCACCACCCCCACCCAAACTGGAGGATGGTACGTCAGCCCAGAAGGACAAACCCTCTTCAAGAACCGCACCAAGAAAACTCCACCTGAGGAGGTTGCATCCCTACGCCAAAGCATTTCGGCCATGCGCAGCAAAGGCATGACCTGCAAAGACATCGCCAAAACTCTGGGGTGCAGTGAAGCAAAAATCTTCTGGCATCTCAGGCGAATGAAAAAGGAAGCACTTTGATGGCACTCCATTTTTCCGTTGTGGAAGTCGAGTGTCGCTTGCAGTACATGCAGGCCAAACGTCACCAGCAGCACCCCACGCCAGAAGACAAAATTCAAGCCCTCGATGAACTCGTTGAGGAATTACTGGCTCTGGTGGATGCCATGTGCAGCACCGTCACTGAAACCAGATCGGAACTGCTTGAGCACGACATCACCGTCTTTTTTTGAGGAGGCACCCCATGCAGTCTGAAGGCCAGAGGCCCCATTACGTCGAAATCCAGTTGAGCCCGGAGGAGTTGCAGGAGAGGCTCAGTGCCCTGCCGAAGAAGCCCAGTTTCTCAGGAGGAACAGAATTCACCGTGAAGTCACTTGTGCAGGCCCGGCGTGCTGAACGCAAAGCAAAACCTGAACGCACCACCCCTCAATCCAGCCCAGTCTCAACCCTCAAAGTGAGCCGGCCCAAAATTCCAGTGTCGCCCGGGTGCCTGCCTGAGCACATCAGGCACCTCAAAAGCCAAGGGTGGCTGTCCCGGTATGAAGTGCGGAACAAAGTGCGACGCAAGTGGCCAGCCGTAGACTCCGCCCTGAGTGTCATCACGTCCCAGTACCCCGGATGGCACACCCAGACGGGCACCAAGCATTACTTTCACCCCTCCGTTGTTGAACTGGTGGCTGAACTGATTGCACGCACCTCCCGGAAGTCCACGGCATACATCCAGAATTTGCAGCGTGGCCGGGAGTTGAAGCGCATCCCGCCCCAAAAGGGCTACCGCTTGCTGTCTGAGGTCATCAAATCCAGAGGGTGGCCCGCAGAGTCCACCATGAAGTACTGCTCGGTGCACCAGATTGGCATCCTGAAATCCGGGTACCGTTTCGTTTCCTATGCCGATGTTCAAATTTTGCGGAGATGGCGCAAAAGCATCGAGGACCGCCATGCAAAATAAGCGCAGAAGGTTGGTTTTCACTGCTCTGGACATCCATTCCCTCTACCGGGATTTGTATGAGTGTGTCCAGAACCAGACGGCCAGCAGGACTGAACTGAACATCTTTCAGGAACTGCACCACAGCATGTTCAGTGAGCGGGACCGCCTGATCGAATTCAGGTACCGTCAGATGTTCGGGGACACAAAACCAGCCCACATGTGTTATTCTCACAGTGAATAATATTCCGCTTGGGGATCCAAGCAAAGCCCCTCAGAGAGGTCAAGGTCTCTGAGGGGCAGAAAGGCAAAAAATGCTCAGGAACAGTATAAACGTTTTTTGTGGCCCAGTAAACCAGAGTGAGGCCTACCATGGCTGACGTGGTGCACGACAAGCGCAAACTGCCCATTTACGTGGACTGGCAGGTCGATGACCTTCCTGTGACCGGGAATGCCCTCCGGGTTTACGTGCGGCTCTCCAGACGCGCCCAGAGCAAAGGGTATGCCCACAGTGGCTACAAGGACCTCGGGGAAGCACTGCGGGCCTCCTATCCCACTGCCAGCAGTGCCACACTCCGCAGGCGGGCCATTGAGGCCATCAAGGAGCTGGAGTTGCTGGGGTTGGTTCGCGTGGAAACCCAGAAGGATCAGGACGGCGGGAATGCCACCAACCATTACCACCTGCTGGACCGCGAGGACTGGTTTGAGGCCAGACGGGTGGCCGAGCAACGCCGGAAGGAAACTCTGGACCGTGACCGGCAACTCGGCGGGGGTAGTGCATTGGCACTGGGGGGGGTGGTGCAAGGCACTAGGGTAGTGCATAGGCACCAGGGTAGTGCATTGGCACCCAAAGAATACACAAGTCAAGATTCCACAAGTGAAGAAAAGATTTCTATCCCTGCTGATGCAGGGATGGGAGAGTCCCCTCAACCTGAAACGGCAGGTGAGGAAAGCCTGCCAGAGACTCCCGCTGAAACCCCAGAGGATATTCTCCCACGGGAGAATGCTGAACCTGCTACCGCAGGTTTTTCAAGCCCAAGTGATCCCCCTCTTTCAGAAACTGATGGGTCTGCGGGTGATTCTCATTCAGCCGACACCCAAAAGGAAAATTTTCCGGGCGCGGGGCCGGCCAAAAAACCCCGGTCCAAAAAGGGCTCTGGCAAACCTTCGAAGCCTTCAAAGCCCAAAGAGCCCCCTCACCCCCAGTACAAGCCGATTTACGACACCCTCCTTTTCGCGTTCCAAGGCAAAACGGTGGATCTGGCCAGCAAATTGAAGCCCACCGTGAACCTGCTGTGCCGTGAAGGGCTCACCGCTGATGACGTGGAGGCTGCATTGCAGTGGGCTGCACGGGACAAATTCTGGAAAACAACCATGGCGTTTGGGTTGGTCGGGCGGATCATTGAGCGGTGGCGCGCTGAGGGCAGTCCCCGTGGTCGCCAGAGTGCCCAGAGCCAAAGTCCAGCAGCAAACCAACAGAATCCGAGTGACTGGGCGAGCATCCTTGAGGGTGCCAGCCTGACTGGGGGGAACAGATGACAGAGCATGCAGGTGGTAAATTCCGTGGTGCACTCACACAAGCCCTCTCTGCCAGCGCTGCCCCCAGTGCACAAGTGGGAATGCCTCTGGAGCGCTTTCAGGCGTGGCGGGCTTCTCCCCTGTCCATCTCCCAGAAGGACCACGACCGCATTTGCATGGGGGGTTTTGTGGACGTGCAGAAGGCCGATGGCGTAACGGCCAGTGCGAAATGCCCGATGTGTGAATTCCAGCGGTCCCAGCAGGACTTCGTGCGGAAACTCAGGACTGCTGGCGTGGGGGAACGCTACCTGAATGTGGAATGGGATGATCTGGACCTCTCAGAGCCCATCTTCCAGCGGATCCGGAAGGCCTGCGGGAACATTGACCGGATTGTCCGGGAGGGTCGGTCTTTGATCCTGTGGGGCAAGCCGGGTCTGGGGAAAACCCAGATGTCGGTGCTGATCGGCAAAGCTGCCCTCCGTGCGGGGTACTCGGTCCATCTGGTGAACTTGGGGCGTGTGGCGTGCATGGTGCGTGATTACGAGTCTGCAGAGCTGTCTGAGGCTCAAGCGGTGGCCATGATGGCATCAGCGGACCTGCTCCTGCTGGAGGACCTTGGGGCTGGTGAGAGCGACAAACTGAAAGTGGAGCGTCGCCTGCTGTATTTGGCTCTGGAGGAGCGGATGAACAACAACCGCCCGACGATCATCACCACGAATTGCACGGTCCCAGAGTTGACGGACGTGTACGGTGCGCGGATCATGCACCGCCTTCAGCCCTGCCAGATGCTGGAGGTGAACCACAAAACGAACTTCCGTTTGCGGGTTGTTGATGAACTCTGGTGATTATTCCGCTTGAGAATAACCTCTTGGCGTAGTCTGCTGTGTTCTGATTTGGCCTGAATTCCGCTTCTTCTACCCTCTCTGGTGTTTTGATGCCCGAGGGGGTTTTCTTTTGCCTTAAAACGCCTCACAGAGGATTGTTGAACTCGGTCAAACAGGGGGATGTTTCGCCATCCCATCCTTGAATATTATTCTGAATGAGAATATTATTGAGTTGTATCCCGGTGGGAGAAACCGGGGTGCAGGAGGCCAAAATGTCAGAAGCCCTCAACAAGTTCAAGCAGCTCGCTCAGGACGAAAACCTCGTGGTTATCGACGTGGAAACCACAGGACTGGGCAAAAAACCCCACGAGCACCTTGATGAAATCGTGGAAATCACCATCCTGAACCTCCACGGCCAAGTGCTCCTGCGGGAACTGGTGCAGCCCGTGCAGCTCATCCCTCAGGTGGTCATCAACATCCACGGCATCAACAACGTGATGGTGCGTGGTGCGCCCACATGGCGGGAAGTGGCCCCGATGGTGCAGGACGTGCTCGAAGGGAAAATTGTCACCGCATGGAACCTGTCCTTTGATATTGAACTCATGCGCCAGAGCAGCCTCGCCAGACGCATGAACCCCATCCCCCGAAACTGGCGTGAGCAGTGCGCGATGGACCTGTACGCCCAACTGACCGCCCTGCCCGGACAGGAACGCGCAAAATTCGTGAACCTCAAAAAAGCCTGCGAGCGGGAAAACATCGACCAGAGCCAGTTCGAGGGCCTGCACTCCGCCACGGGGGACTGCCAGAGGGTCCTTGCCATCATCAAAGCCATGGCCACCCGTGACCCCGGAGAATTCCTGTGGTGAAAGAAGGCGACACCGTCACAGTCCACCCTGAACCCACAGGAGACCCAGTTTTCAAAAACCCCAGCCCACACGAATGGGGCACCACCGGGAAAGTGGTGAACGTCATGGACGGCATGATCTGGGTGAACTGCGGACGGTTCACTTACCCATACAAACCAGAAGAGGTGCAGCAGTATGATCACGAGCGTCAAACGGATCCGCAAAATCAAACGCATGCATGAAATCGGACAGACCATCAAGAACATCAGCGCTCTGGAGGGGATTCCTGTTGAGGAAGTCGAGCGCATTCTGGCCCTGCCTGAAGTGAATACCACCACCCCACCCGAGCTGGTCATCCCCCAGGTTGAACCAGAGCCCCAACCTGAAGAGCCTGCCCAGTTCGTGGTGGTCCCTGCCAAAAAACCCGAGAGGCAACTTAAGCAGGGGTTCCAACGTACCCCAAGCACTCCGATTGAACCTGCTGGCACTGTCACCTTCCAAACCCCTTCTGGCCCCGAAGTTCGACCCGCAGACGTGAAAATCGAGCACAACCACATTCACGTGCAGATCGGTGAGCAAGTCAGTGAATTCGGAGAGAAAATCCTCCTGATGCTGGCCAAGCGATCCCGGTCCAGCGCAGGGGTCGCAGCAGGGCTGAAAGCAGCACTCCGCAACACCGAGATCCAGATTGAAGTCCTCCTCAACCAGAAACTCCTCAAGGAGGACGAAACGGACACCCTGAACCGAAAACTGTACCGCACCAGCCTGAAGGGCGTGCTGTACCTCCGCGAGAAAGGGCATGCAGTGTGACCGAAGCCATCGTGCACCATGCAGAACCCATCACACCCCTCTCCCCCGCTGAGCGACTCGCCTTGCAGGACCGTGAGAGCATCATCGAGGGTGGGCAGCAGGCAGCGAAAGCCACTTGGAAGGCCCTCGCTGAAATCCACGACCTGCAACTCTACCGTGAACTCGGAACGTGGGAAGATTACCTCCAGAAGCGCTGGGGCATCAAAGCTGCCCATGGTTACAGGCAGGTGGCTGCTGCTGCAATTGATGTGATCCTTACGGGTGCTGGTGTGGCCATCCCCACCGAGCGTCGGTTGCGTCCCCTCACCAAAATTCTTGAACTCCCAGAGGACTTGCAGGACGCAACGGCGAGGGCCATGAAGGCCATCTTTGGATCAAAACCCAGTTCCAGCGAAGTCGAAGCCTTCGCCGAGTCCCTCAAGGAGCTGGTGAACACCGGGCACATCCCGCACCCGGAGACGGGCGAACCCACCCCTTGGACGGACATCCCCGAGCAGGTCAGGGGCGAGGTTTTCCGGGCCACGGTCACACAGCAGACGTACCACACCCTGCAACGCCAGAAAGGGCATGTGGATGAAGCCATCCGCCAAAGGCAGCAGTCAGGGCAGGGCTTCTGGGCAGATGCCCCCATTCGGCACGTCAAAGAGAACCCGCGCCACGAGATTGTTTTCCGCATCAAGAGCATCAACGGTGAGGTCGCAGTGCTCCCACAATGCCTGCTGGATGGGCAAATTTTGTACTCGGCTGAAAACGTCCCTTACCTGAAGGGCGCAGTGCTGGCCCTCATGCGGGAACTGGGCGAACTGCCCGAAAAGGAGGAAACCCTGTGATGCAATTCGGCCTGTTCGACTTCATCCCACCCAAACCCCCCAAAAGGGTCAAACCGGTGGCCACCGAAACAGAACCACCAAAGCCCCTCCCAGTGGGAGAAACCGCTTTGGTTTTCGTTGCAGGAGAGATGGTCGTGTACGGATCCGGTGAACCCTTCAAGGTCCTCGAAGCCCTCGAAAATGGCCTCCTGCGTGCCTTTGACCCCATCAGCAAAGCGACCACCTGCATCCGGGCGGAGTCCTGCAAGCCCTACCAGCCTGAAATCCAACTCGGGATGCGCGTCTGGATCCGCACCCCACACCAGACCGGCAAAGTCACCATGCGCGGTTCCAACGGGTGCTTCTGGGTGGACTTCGACAAAACCAAACTCGGGTGCTGGTACCAACCCACCGAAATGCACGTCCTGCACTGAGGTATTCTCATGAAGAATATTATTCTGATTCTGGTTGTGACCGTTACCGTGGCCCTCGCAATCGTGATCACAGCACTGGAGGAGTGGAGCAGACATGCAAACGCAGAACCCCCAACCGACGAGTGAACCCATGAGCGAACTCACCAAGCTCACCCTGTCAGGCCTCACGCAAGACCTGCAAAACAGGATTGTGGACCGCTTGCAAACCGCAAAAGAACCCATGACTGCCCTCCAGTTGGCCAACGGAGACCCCACCAAAGCAGCCAACATCTACTGGATGTGCCTGTGCATGCTCGAAGGGAAAGGCGTCGTGGAATCCAACGTCACCCTCACCGGGGCAATCACCTGGAGGCTCCTGTGAGCAACGATCACCTCATCCGACAACTCGAAGAAAACGCCCGGGATGGAAGCGGCTTCGCTGTGATCCAACTGCGCAAACTGGAAGAGCAGGGTGTGGACATCGGTGAGCGTGCCCGCCGATTGATCGCCCCAAAGAAACCCCAGCAGGAGGTTGCGGAGAAACCCAAACGCCCAACCGCCCACGAATTCAAGAAGGAAAGCGAATTCCAGAGCGTCGTGGTCACCACCCTCCGCACACGGGGTTACATGGTCACTGAAGGCCCCAAGGGGTCCGCTGGCAACGGGGCTGTCTACTACACGGCAGGCACCCCGGACCTGACCATCCTCAAAGACGGGCGTGTTTGCTGGATTGAGTTGAAGCAACCCACAGGCAGACTGTCCCCAGAGCAGCAGCAGTGGCATGAGGACTGCCGGACCCATGGCGGTCTGGTGTTCGTTGCCCACGACCTGTACGAAGTCTGGGATGCACTGGAGAAGGCAGGGATGTTGTGAGCACTGCAACCCGCTCCAAATTCCAACTGCACTTGCTGGACTTCAGTGACCCCGAGGCCCTGAAAGCCCAACTGAAAGAACAGGCGCACGCACTTCAAGTTGCCCGAAATCAAGCTTTTTATGCTGCCCGAGACAACATCCCAGAGGAGTACAAACCCCTCTTGCTGAACCTGATGGACACCATGCAAGACCTGCACTGCCACAACGCAGCAGCATACGTCCTCAAAAAACTGGTGGCCAGAGCAAACAAAAACCTCTCAGAGGAAAACGCCACCCTCTGGAGGCGCGTTGCCGAGATGGAAAAAGAATTGCAGGAATTGCGCCTGAAGCGACCTGCGCCCGCCCAGAAGGCAGCCCCCAGTAAGGCCCCCACCCCACCTGCCCCACCAGAGCACCTCCTGCTGGAAGTTGCCCGTTTGCGTGATCAAGCCCGAAACCTCCAGAAGCAGGTGGATGTCCTCAAGCAGGAGAAACTCACCCGCGAGGAATTCGTGAAGGACCAAAACGTCAAAGACCTCGTCCAGAGGGTCCACGAACTGGGAGGCTTCAACGGCCAGAAGGCGAAACGCGGTCCAGTCAGCACCACAAGCACCCGGAGCATCCTCGTCCCCACCAATGAGACCAGCGTGCACGCCAAAGCCCGCGCCATCGAGGAACGCCTGAAACGCGTGGGTGGTACGGCCACCAAAAGCGACCTGACGGCATCCCTCGGCACAAGCTACTTCAGCGAAGCCCTCAAGCACCTGCGCCTCTCCAACCGCGTGCGGGTCAACGGAAACCAAGTGAGGCTCACATGATCAACGCAGACACCATGGCCTGCCTGCTGGCCATCCACCCCGACCTCGCCAACCATAAGCGCATCCAGTACCCCGGCATGGAAGAAGCCTACTGGAAGGTCCTGAAACTCATCCGCGAAAAAGGCTGGCAGTGGGGCTTCTTCTACGACGAAATCTCCCACGAACCAGACCGGGTTTTCGTGCAGCACGACCACACAACCCTGTTCTCTGGAGGGATCGCCCGGTACAACGGCAGCGAAATCAGCCTGATTGAAGCCCTCCTCTCTGCTTACGTGCAGGCCTGTGAGAACATGCCCACCCTCACCAAAGAGGAGTACTGCAAGAAACTTGTGGATCACCTTGCTTTCCTCTGGGCTCAGAAGACCGCGAAGTGGTTCGCGCACCGGCACGGTGGCGAGTCGGTCCTTGTCCCCATTCAGGTTCTTACTCACCCCAAAAGTCCGTTCTACAAGCTGTACATCGAAAACCGTGGCGTGATCGGCTTCATCGCTGCGCAGGATGGCAGCAGCAAAACCCTCGGGGCTTTCGAGTGCGGTGACGTGTTCTACCCCAGAACCTACTACAGCCCAGCCAAAGGCAAACGGGGCAGCATCTTTGACCCCCAGAGGAAATGGTGGGGTTGGGCTGGCCCTCTCGGCGTCAAATCGCTCCATTTTGATGAGGCCCAGCACGGCTGGAATTCCACCGTCACATACAGGCAGGGCGTATGAACAGCATCCTCTACCAACAACAACTCCGCATCTCAGAAGCCCAAAAGACACAGCAACTGCACCATGCTCTCTCCCAAATCACCGGAATCCCCACCAAAGACTTCCTGCAAGGCTCCACTGAATTCGAGCGTCGCTTCCTTGGTGGATCCAAGCCCCCACGCACCAACCCCGAAACGGCACCAGCAGGCATGGCTGAAGTTGGCCAGCAAGTCCTCACCACCACCGTCGTTTACACCCTCAAGGAGAAACGCACCGGAAAGCGCTGGACCATCACCCAGAAGACCTACCAAGGCCAGCGTTTCGCTGTGTCCACCACATGGGAGCCCGCATAACCATGCCCCGCAGAATCCCTCGTCACAGATGCAAAAAATTCGCCAAGTCCTACCGCAAAAACCACCCCGAGCACATCCAGAACGCCATCACCCACACCATGAAACGCATCCGGGAACGGTACAACCTCGACTTCACATTCACCCAGGTTCAAGACCTCGGGAATCGGGCACTCCGCCAAGCCGAGTACCTCGGGGACTGCCAGCAGGGCGATGACTGCGTGTACTGCCGCATGACCGTCAGGCGCACCCAGATCTACTTCATTTACAGCCTCCGCCTCCGCACGTTCGTAACAGCACTCAGCCGGGACATGCTCATCAATGACAACACCCCTTGGAGGCACACCCTCAGTGAACGCATGTCCCCCACGGGAGAGACCGCATGATCATCAGCCTCCAGAGGATCCCTGAACCCCTGTCCCTCATCGAGCACCACAAACGGAACCTCCGAAACCTCACCATTGCCCTCGCTGGCTGCATCTGGTGGGAGACCTTCAATGCAGACGCCTCTTACGGATTCCGGGTGCATTACGAGCACACCACCCGGCACCTCACCCCTCACCCCGAACAGGACGGGAAATTGCTGGTCGTGGACGCCATCAACACCCTCACCCTCACCAAAGAGGACTTTTTGCAGGCCAGAAGCACCCTCGATGAGACCACGGCCAGCCTGATTTCTGCTTACCTCGGCAGGACGCACCGACCCAACCGACCCAACGGCAAGTACCTCGAGTGGGTGGAGCACCTGCTGACCACCCCCAGCACCCTCGAAAAGCGAGAAGCGCAAGGCCTCGCACCCCTCACCCTGAAAGAGCGTGCAGCCATCCTCGATCAGGTGCGAATCGAAATGAAACGCCCCCCGAAGCGCACGAAGCTCAGCAGGCACAACCACTCCCACGCCAACCCAGAGCAAGACCCCCAGACGCCCTTTTTCGTGGAACCCCCGGACCTCGGGCATCAGGAGTACACCGATCAACTGGCTGCATGGCAGATGCTGCTGTTTGCCCTCCCTGCCACATGCCGGTCACTCCGCATCGAGCACCGCATTGAGGACATGCCAGATGGCTACTTGCAGGAGGATGAATGAACACCCTTCAGAAACTGCTGGCCGAGTTTGAATCCAGCCATTACAGCCGGACCAAAGCGCACGAGCTCCTGCTGGAGCACGCCAAGGAACTCCGAGCCATGTATTACCCCCTCAGTGCTGCTTTTGAACGCATCAAAGATGAGGATGGCCTCCAGAGCCCTCTTGGACCTGAATTGCTCAGGCAACTGGAAAAATTAGACCCAGACATTTTTGAATCCACGGAAAAAATTCAACTTTTCACGTTGCCCTGCGGGCACCAGTACTTTGACCGGAACCACCATGAGCTTTTTGGTATCTGGGAAACCACCGACTTTTACGAGCGCCATTTGCTCGCTGCCTTGCTCAACCGCATTAAAGCCCGAGGGTGGGATTGGGTGAGGGACTCCATACCTGATGGTGATCACTGTGTGGTGTTTGGCCCAGTAGGGCAACCTGACATTTGCTCTGGGGCATCAGGAGCCACCTTGACTGAAGCTCTGGCCCGCGCTTACATCAAAGCCCTCGAAACCCACCATGGAGGTCCCCAATGAAAGAACGCCCCATCATGTTCGGTCCCGAGATGGTTCGAGCCATCCTTTCCAACGCAAAAACCCAGACCCGCAGGCTGGCCAAACCCCCAAAGGGCACTGGCTTCGTCTGGCTCACCACCAGAGATTCCGACGTCCTCACCACCTACAACTGCGTGAAAGACGCCACCCCGAACAGCCGCAGCCTTGGAGAAGTGCGGTGCAGGTACGGGAAGGTCGGTGATCAGCTCTGGGTCAAAGAGGTTCTGGTGCGCGACGAACACCAGAATTGGATTTATGCAGCTGACGGCGCACCCATCCCCGTGCTGCCAGAGCAGGAGTACACCAACTGGATTGAGAAGAAAGCCAAAAACAAGGTGATTGAGGCCATGCACATGCCTCACGTCTTCTCCCGGATCCAGTTGGAAATCACCGCCATTTGGTGTGAACCCCTCCAGAACATCACCCAGCATGACGCATTTGCGGAGGGCATGCACGCCCTGTCTCAGGAGACCACTGGCAAACTTTTCCCTGAATACGCTGAGCAACTCAAGCAATTCACGCTGGCCACCGAAGCATACAAAAAGGAGCATGGGAGTTGGGAGCTTGGCAAGCCACCCATGCCCAAACCCCCTATTGGACCTCGTGCGCGAATCCGTTTCCAGCGCTTCTGGAACTCCCTGCACACAAAACATGGGGTCACTTGGGACGCCAACCCCTTTGTGTGGGTCGTGGAGTTCAAGCGGGTGAACCCATGAACCGCAACCCCGATTACGACGAAAATCGAGGTGAAAATGCCATTCGGCAAATGGTTCAAGCCTCAGCAGGAAAACCCGAGAACCAAAAAACCATTGAAACCCATACCTGCGTGAAATGCGGGGCCACCGCTACTCTGAGCAAAAGTGCCTTCCTGCTGGATGGCTGGGTTTACGTCAGCAGTGCCCGAAAATACCAAGGCATCTGGTGTGGTGAGTGCCACGCCAAAAGGAGACAGTGAAAGCATGAAAACCAGCATCCCTAGAGCATCTGAAGCCCTCAAGGCAGTCCAGAGCATCGAGCACGAAAAAAACGAGCAGAACATGGCAGCAATCAGCCAAGCCATCCAGTTGGCCATTGGACGCTGTGAAACTGAGGTGAAGGTCAACGAACTCCGACCAGTTGTGAGGGAGCACCTCGAAAACCTCGGGTACATGGTCCACGCCAAGTGCGATGATGATCGAGGCATCACCTCAAAATGGTGGGTGATCTCCTGGAGTGCCCCCATCATCTGAAGGCACAAAGAAAGACCCCCTGCACCAGCAGGGGGCTTTTGTTTTACTCCTGTTGTGCTTCCCACTCGGCCTGAGGGTCAGGGTTGATTTTGGGGCCTCCGAACGTGGGCAGGTAGTCATCCTCCACCCTACCCAGTTCCTCCACGTCCACAAAGGTCTTGCTGGGCTGGTTGTCCTCCAGAGGGAACCAGAAGGCCACCCCCATCACGCACCTCCTTCAATTCGGATGCTGAAACCCCAAATCCGACAGGTCACAACCACTCCGTACCCATACCCCTTCAGAGTCTCCACGAAAGCATCCATTTCTGCCTCAGTGCCATCATGCCCGCGCCACTCAATCCCGAACGCTCCACGCTCATCCACAACCACTTTCTGGTAACTGATGGGGCTTAAACTCACCATGGCCAGAACGTTGGGACGTGCAGGAATCCGCTCTGCAACCATCTGGCGTTGCAGTGGGGGGAGGGAAAAAGGGGCGTTCATGCCCCTCCTCCCTTCAGGACTTCCAGCAGGCGCAGCTGGTACCGGATGCTGTTCCAGTGGATTTCAGCAACCTCGAAGTTCTGGCGGGCGAAGGCCACCCCGCGTTCTGCTTCCTCCAGCATGGAGCGCTCGGCTTTCAGGGAGGCGTGCAGGTTGGCTTCGCGCTCCTCAGCATTTTTGCCGGTGATCAGGCCGGACTTGATGGTTTCAGCGCGGGCGTTGTCGTGAATGCGCTTGAGCATTACGGCCTTTTCGGTGGCGGTGTAGAGGGCTTTGCGGGCACTGGTGAGGTTGGCTTCGGCTTCCTGAATGTGGGCCAGAGTGAGGGTGTTGCTGGAGAAGTTGGCGTTCATGCCTCCACCTCCACGTTCTGGCCGTGTTTGGCTTCGACGCGCTGGGTTGCCCAGTTGCGGGCTTCCTGTTCGGTCATGCCGATGAGGAGTCCAAATTCGAGGGTGGCTTCGAAGGTTGCTTGCTCGGGGCTTTGGGTTTGGGTAAGATTTTTCATGTCCGTACACCTCAGTAGGGATTGGATTTCAGGGGAGCGAGGCTGGCAGGCTTGGTGCTCCCTTGAGGTTCCCTTCTGAGTATTATTCTACTTGAGAATATTTTGTATTTCAATAGTTAGAATATTTGTACTTAGTCAATTTAAGTGAGGCGGGCAAGAAAAGACCCGGACAAAGCCGGGTTCAGCACGACGAGCAAGGGCCGGGAGGATTCCCCCCACCTGAATGCGAGACAGGCTCAGGCTCTGGTTGCACAGTGGTCAATTTGGTCTGGTGCACAAAAACCAGACCCGCTTCCTCCAAGTCCGTGACAATCCGGTGGACTCTGGTCTTGGATTCCTGCATGGCCTCAGCCAGTGCCTGTTGGTTGAAGTGGCCGGGCTTCTCTGCAATGAGCCTGTAGGCTTCCACAGCCAGCACAGCCACGGATCTGGTGCTGTTTGATTTCACTCCGGGCATGATCCCTCCTCCCCCCAGTATGACACAAATTCCAACCTTTAGAATTAAAAGTAAGCCCCTCCGGGCGACAAAAATCTACTCCTGAACGCGATGGATCACAGCAGGCAAATCGTCCTCTGAGACCCCCTGCATGTTCACCGGCACCCGAGGCACCCACCTCAGCACCAGCACCCGCTCACCACCCCTCGGGCCAGTCCAGAACGCATGCCAGTGTGGCCTCCGGTAGTGCGGACGGGGCCTGCTCCTGCCTTCGCCCGTGCCCTGCTCTCGCTCGAAATGCCCCTCTGCCAGCCTGAGTTTGCTACCGTACCTGTACGCCACATCCCACGACCGAACAGGCTCGGAAACCGGGAACTCCCTCAAACCCTGCTTTGTCCGCACTGGCTGTGGGCGGGTGGGCTGGCCTTTCCCAACAATGTCCGGCTCCTCACTGCACAACCACAGCAGTAGGTTGATGCACTGGCCAGCCAGATCCCCGTAGTAACCCACAGTGGCCTGCCCCACGGCCTGCTGGATCTGGCCGGGCAGACCTGCGCTCTCTGGTAGGGATTTCAGGGACTCCTCAATGCTGCCCTTCAGGGGGACTGGCAGGGCAAAAAGAGCCTTCTCGACCCCCACATCAAACAGCAGGCGCAACTCCAGCCAGCCCCGAGGGTCATGGTCCAGATGGGCGAAAAATCCCACGACATCCCGTTTCGCTGGCTGGTAATGCAGTCCCAGTGCCTGTACATCGATGTACAGGCACCAGCCCGGCAGGCGTTTCAGCAGGCTCGTGGGGATCTCGCCTTTCAGGTTCCCGGTGATGAGCTGTGCTGCAACCTCTGGGTCAAAACGGTACACGTCTCTGGTCATGCTCCAGCTGTGCAGGGCACACGCAATGGCACTCCCGAGAGCGAGGGGCTCTGGAGGCATTTGGCCCCTGCCGAGGTGCTGCAGGAGGCTCAGGTAAAGGCCCATCGGCAGGTAGACAGATGGGTCCCAACGGTCCAGCTCTGGAGGGAGGCGGTTCTCCAGGTACGCCTGCCGGAACGGTTGGATTTGGGGTTTCACGGCATCCATCAGGGGTTTCTGCTCGCGGAGGATCACCAGAGGTCGGGGTTCAGCCTTCACGGGCCACCAACTCCAGTTTCTCGGGGTCCTGCCCGAGGAGGGCCAGCAACCCCTCAAACTGCTTGTCCCCAAAATTCCGACTTCCAGCGATGCTGCTGGACAAATTCTGGTATTCCTTTTCGGTCATGCCGTTTTGGACGGCAAATTCACGCACGGTTTTGTACTTCTGGAGGATGAGGGCCTTGATGAGTGCCCCTTTGATGGCTGCAGTCGGAAATTTCGGCATGGTGGTCTCCTGTAAAAATGGGGTTACTGCTTGCTTGGTCCAAGGTCGAGGCGGATAGCTTGCTGCTGTTTTTTGGTCATGCGTTTCGCTTTGCAGTTCACCAGCAGGGGTTCGCCATCCGAGCCCCGCACATCCAGCAGATCGCCAGTCACAAAAAAGGCAGGAACCTCATCCGAGATGCAAAAAGCAGCAGAAATTTGGTCGATACCATCCAGCATGATGATGTAAGAGCCGGTGTTGATACTCCGGTATGCCTGATAAACACTTACTCCGGCCTCAAGGGTGTTTGAGCGGTGGTTCCGGGATTTTCCGCCTTCTGGGAGTGCCCCAAAACGAATAAAACAGGGGGTGTACTTGGTAGGGTCTTGCAGTCTGGTTTCCCACCAAGTGAGGTCTTTTGGATTGATGTGTCCTGCTGGGTAGGCAAACAGCTGGCTCATGGTGGTCTCCTGTGAAAAAGGCCCCCGAAGGGGCCAGAGAGGGAATGAGGTTTAGAACTGGTGGATTTCTCGGTATTGACCACAGTGATGGGCAAACTCCTCGTCGCCCATTTCGCTGATGTCTACGGCCTCCACGCCTTCCCAGTCGCCGTCCTGAGCTTTCAGGGTTTCCACTTCCTGCTCGTTCAGGGCATCGGTCCAGTACTCCTGTTGGTTGTCGGAGTCGAGGGCGTAACCAAATTTTTCGCCGGAGGTAAGGTGTTGGACAATGCGTTGCAATTTCATTTTGGTCTCCAGTGCCGGATTTGCCCGTCCGGCTCGGGAGGAGGAATTACCAGTTGATGTAGGTGGCTTCTGCATCGCTGGAGATCAGGCCAGCACGTTTCAGTTGGGAAATGAAGCCTTTGGCGGTTTTGTTGGCTTTGAATTGGCTGTTGCCTTTGATTTGGGTGTATGCGCCCTCGGTGGCTTGGCGGGTGAAGAGGCCTTCTCCATTGCTGTTGGTGGCGTACACTTTGCTTCCGAATTCAACTCGTTTCATTTCGTACCGTCCTGATCATCGAGCGGGATTTTGTGGAGTGCTCTCTGATCTGAGATCAGTATATACTCAATTATTGAGTATGTCAACACTTGAGACTGCATCAGGGAAACCCCTAAAATGAAGACGCCCCCTGTTGGGGGCACCGTCCAAACCCGAGGCAGCGAGTGGAGTCGCCCTCGGGACTTTTCATTTCAGCCCGGCAAATCAGGAGGCCGTACAAACACATGCCCACCATCACACTGCCCCACCGGCCCCTCCGGCCTCGGGTGCGCCTGCATGTAATCCCAGACCTCCTGAAAGTGCCTCAAAATTTCCTCTCTGGTTTTCTTGCGTTTTCTGGCCATGCCCCAGTGTGTCACCCGAAGGCGACAACCTTGACCGGATCGTCAAAAATGCTACACTAAACTGTACCCTCAAAAACCTTACCGCAACGGAGAAAACCATGTTTCACGAACACGTGAATCAGGTGGTCTGGAAGCCTGAGCATGCCAACAGCATCCGCGAGCAACTCGACCGCCTCGGAATCCATGCCAGCATCCGAAGCATCCTCAACGGCCAGAGCCCACCAGCGGAAGCCAAAATCCGCATGCTGGCCCTCGTGAACCAGCGCTTGGAACGCCCAGCCCTCACCCTCGATGACGGCATGGGCACCACATGGACGGTCTACCCCACCCGAAGGACCCCAGAGGAGCAACGGCAGGCCACACAAGCGGCTGCGCGGATCCCACTGGCCTTCCGGTCCAGCGTGAAGGCAGCAGAGGTACACAGACGCCCCCACCCGGCAGACTGAATATTCTCACCCAAGAGAATGTCTCCCGTGGGAGAGATCAGAGATCAGGAGGTGCACATGGCAAAACCAAAGGTCAAACCAGCACACCACTCCCAGAAGGCCAGAAAAGTACTCTGGCGGAAAATCAGGGCCACCCGCAACAGCAGGAGGTGATCCAGCGTCTCGCAGCCATGCGTTAAATGGCCTGACCCCGCAATTCGTCGCTTCATGACCCCTCCTAAAGGCCCCAGCCTGCACACCTGGGGCCAGCATGGGACTGTAGCTCAATCTGGTAGAGCACCCGCCTCCAAACCGGGTGGTTGCAAGGTTCAAATCCTGCCGGTCCTGCCAAAAAAAATCCCCGAACGGAATCGGGGAGTGCGTGGCCACCTGTGTTACTTCTTCTTGTTCAGGTGTGCCTGTGACAGCACGGATCCAGCGAGGCTCTTGGCGGTTTTGCTGGAACTGTTGCTCTGGAGTACCTTGCTGGCTTTGCTGGCCATCGCGGCACTGGACTGCTTGGTGTTCGTTCCTTTTTTAGCTCCCATCGTTCACCTCCCCTTAACATTATGCCAGAAACGTAATGATTTTGGGGTGTTTTCAGGGGCCAAACGGAATAAGTAAAACCACCTGCAACATGTCGCACACGACACTTCCTAAGGGATTTCATGGAGGTCACACGACCTGCCGTGCTCCTTCAACCACGTCACGGCATTCCGGGCATCCGGGCATAACCTCCAGAGGTCCGCCTGCTTCCCACTGGCCTTGCAGGCAGCGACAGCCAGCAGGTACCGCAGGGCGAAAGGTGCGAGCATCGCAGCACGCCAGTCCACGGAAACCAGACCGCGCCTGCTGACCTTCACCCACCCCGTCACGTCCCTCACCTGCACGCCAGTCAGGGGAAAACGCAACTCTCTGGCGGTGTCCTCCATCGGGCCTTGCAGGTGCTCCCGGATCCGCTGGGTAAACGCCTCAATCAGGTGCCTTCTGGAGTCACTGGCCGGAACGTGAATCCAGTGCCCATCCCGCACGAAAAGCACATCCGTCCGGTCCTCCAACCGGAGACGCCAGTTCTCACCCCGGTGCCGGACACTGCGGGCATTCTCGAACACCACGGGCCTCAACCCCTGCTGGTGTTTTTGCACGGTCTCCCAGAGGGAGTCATGCCGGTCAGCTATTGCCTTCAGGATCAGGTGCTCTGGTGCCCCCTCTGGTGCCCGGACGTTCACGCTCCCGTCATTCTCGACGTTGATGGCCAGCGTTTTTCTGGCGCAGCGAATCAGGGTGAAGTGGATGTTGCCAACGGTCAGTGTTTCTTGCATGGTATCCCTCCAAAAAAGCCCGGCTTTCACCGGGCATATTCTCAGCAGTGAGAATTTCAGGCGTTCAGCATCCCCCGCTCACTGCGGGTGGCAGCCTGCACCAGCTCGAAGCTGTGGAAGGTCAGGTTGCACATCACCCGCACGATGCCTTCCTGTCCTGGAAGGGTGCTGCACACGGCCACCTCCCTGAGGATCCGGTCACGGGTGGCCATGGGTGCCTGCATGATCCCTTCTGCAATCCAGCGGACGTCACTGGAACCGAGGTTGTGCTGGCCTTGCAGCCCGAGGATGAACCCGATGTTGCGACGCTTCTCCCTGCTGATCTCGGAAAGGGCCTTCACGAGTTGGCTTTTTGCACTGGGGGCTTTTCTCTGGGTGGGTTGGGTGTTCAGCATGTGGTCCTCCATGGGATTTCAGGTGTGCTGTCTGCACTGCCTTGATGTTTTTTATTCTAGTCCAGAATAATAATTATTTCAATAGTTAGAATTGTTCTACTGAGTCTAAAGAAAGGATGTGACCATGGCCCCGCAAAAACCCCCCACCAACACCAAACGGGGCAAAACCAAAACACCCCCCACCCAAAAAAAACCACCCAAAACACCCAGAACCCTCACCAACATGCAAGAACGCTTCTGCGACGAATACATGGTGGACCTCAACGCAACCAAAGCCGCCATCCGCGCAGGCTACAGCCCCAAAAGCGCCCACGTCATCGCCCACGACCTCCTTAAAAATCCCTTAGTCGCACAACACATCACCACCCTCAAACGCAAAAAGGCACAAAAAAACGAAATCACCGCCCAACGCGTCATCGAAGAACTCGCAGCCATCGCCTTCAGCAGCACCCGAGACCTCGGCGTATGGGACGCAGACGGACTCACCCCCTACCCCTCCAGCATCCTCACCCGAGACGAAGCCGCCAGCGTCAAACGCGTCAAAATGAAGAAGACCATCAGCCAGGTCTCCGAACTGGTCACGGACACCACCATCGAAATCGAAATCCAGCAGCACGACAAACTCGCTGCCCTCGACAAACTCGCCAAGCACTTCGGCATCTACAAAGAAGCTGGCGACGATGGCAAGAACTCCGGCCTGCTGCAACTCGCCCAGCTCATGGCCCAGAAGCGCGCAGAGCACGAGGCAAAAAAACAACCTGGGGATGAAAGCTGATGTGGACGCCAATCGCTGGCCCTCCAGAGGACAGCATCTGGGAGTCCACCGGGCGTTACAACATCTGGGATGGACCAGTCCGCTCAGGCAAAACCGTCCACTCCCTGATCCGCTGGCTGGAATTCGTGATCACCGCCCCCAGAGGCGACCTGTGGATGATCGGCAAGACCCTCGGAGCTCTCGAAAGGAACATCCTTGCGCCCCTGCGGGAGTTCACGGGTGGCCTGTTCGACTACAGCACCAGCGCAGGCAAAGCGTGGTTCGCAGGCCGGGAAATCTACATCCTCGGGGCCAGCAACAAAGACGCAGAAGGCCGGATCCGCGGGAGCACAGCAGCAGGGATTTACGGCGATGAGGTTACCCTCTGGCCCGCTGAGGTCTTCAAGCAGTGCGGTCTCCGCCTTTCCGTCAGGGGCGCAAAGTTCTTCATCACCACCAACCCGGACGGCCCGTTCCACTGGCTGAAAACCGAGTACATCGACAAGATGGCCAGCCTGAACCTCCGGCGTTTCACGTGGCCCATCAGCGCAAACACCACCCTCGACCCCGACTACATCAAAGCCCTCGAAGCCGAGTACGTGGGCCTCTGGTACAAGCGGTTCATCCTCGGCCTCTGGGTGGCAGCGGAAGGCGCCATCTTCGATTTTTTCGACGAGGCCCTGCACACCACCCTCAACCTTCCAGAGCCCGACTACCAGTACGTCGCCATCGATTACGGCACCAGCAACGCCACGGTGTTCGGCCTGTTCGGAGCGTTACGCAACCCCACCGGGATTGTGGATGCCAGCGGGCGTTACGCCACCCCCCAGGTGTGGCTGGCCGATGAGTACCACCACTCTGGCCGGGACACTGGACGCCAGAAGACCGATGCCGAGTACGCCGATGACTTCGAGGCGTGGCTGGCCGGGCGGAAGATCGACCACATTTACCTTGACCCGAGTGCCGCCAGTTTCAGGGTGGAGCTCATCAAACGCGGGTACAGGGTGCTGGATGCGAAGAACGATGTGATCAACGGCATCCGGTTCCACGCCCAGTGCCTGCACACCGGACGCTACATGGTTGCCCGTCACTGCCGGAATGTCATCCGGGAGTACAGTGCTTACCTCTGGGACCCCAAAGCTCAAGCCCGAGGCGAGGACAAGCCTTTGAAGGTGCACGATCACGGCATGGACATGAGCCGGTACGGTCTGTACAGCGAATTCGGCATTGAGAAAGTGAAACTCAACCTCACTGGGATGCAGGTCATTGGGGGAACCCAGACCAGCCTCTGGAAGTGAGTCCAGCACAACAAAAAACCACCGCTCACCAGAATGGCTTTTAAGGGGCCTCGAAAAACAGGTGAGGGGTTTCATACCTAGGAGGAAGCATGAACATCAGCAGGCAAGCGGTTTTACTGGGCGTGGCAGGTGCACTGCTCGGATCCAGTCAGGTGGAAGCCATCAAAAACGGCCAAAGGGAAGCGTTCGAGCGCACCCTATTTCGTGACCCACCTCCCAGCAAGCCCCACAAGCGCAAGGCTGCCAGTAAAACATGGACTGGCCCCAGCAAGCCCAGCAAGACAGAACGCAAGCGCATGAAAACCAACCCCAGAGCCAGCAAACGCAGGCGGAAAGGCAGGTAGGGTTTTCGAATAGCGTCCCGCTATACGGGGGTAAACGCTACTTCCTGCCCCTCACGGCCTCACCCAGCAGTCTCCCGAGGGCTTTGCTTCTGGCGTAAGGGGTCCCGAAGGACTCCAGCCAGTCATCCAGCAAGGCAGCATCCTCGGGGGCCACGCTGGCTCTCAGACGGTAAAGTTTCCGCTTCGACGGCTTCTTGCCGGGGGTGAGGTTCTGGGTGTTGCCTCTGGCAGACTGGGTTTTATTCTTCCGCATGAAAATATTCTATTTCGAATAGCGTCCCGCTATACGGGGGTAAACGCACAGAAAGGAGGGACATGGCCAGAAGTGACCTCGCAAAATACGGCACTGGGAAATCCAGTGCCTACATCGTCCACGACCCCCCAGAGTTGAGGGGCACCACCGCAGCCCGCACCTACCAACGCATCCGGGACACGGACCCCGTGGTCGGCAGCGTCATGCTGCTGGTCGAGTCGGTCATCAAGCGGGTGGAGTGGCGGGCGAAACCCAACAGCCTCATCCCAGAGGACGCTCGCGCCATCGCCGAAGCTGAGTTTCTGGATTCCTGTCTGCACGACATGGAGGACCCTTGGTCTGCCGTCACCGTGACCGCCATGAGCATGCTCACCCACGGGTGGTGCGTCTTCGAAGAACTCTGGAAATTTAGACGCGGTCCAACCGGGAAGCCGGAAACGAACAGCCGATTCACAGACGGCAGGCTCGGCCTCCGCAACCTCGACTACAGACCACAAACCAGCCTCCTCGAATGGCAAGAAGACCAGGACGGCAAACCCACCGCGATGCGCCAGAGCGCAGACCAAACCTACACCGTCCCCCTCAGCAAGTGCCTGTTCCTCCGCACCACCCACGCTCACCCCTACGGGCGAAGCTTCCTCCGCAACGTCTACAGGCCCTTCTACTTCCAGACCAAACTGGAAGAAATTGAGGCCATCGGCGTGGAACGCGACCTCGCAGGCATCCCCAAAGCGGAAGTGCCCCTCGAACTCCTCCAGCCCAGACAGCCCGGAGAGACCGACGAGCAGTACTCCGCAAGGCAAAGCGTCCTCCGCAACATCGAGGAGAACCTGCAAGCCCTCCGGCAAGACCAGAGGGCCTACGTCATCTTCCCCGCCGAGACCACCTTCGTGCAGATCGACAACCGCGTCCAGTCGGTCCCCACCGGGTACAAGTTCGGGCTGATCAGCGCAGCGGGCACCAGAGCGCACGACACCGACAAAATCATCCGGCGTTACGGGAGTCGCATCGCTCAAGCCCTGCTGGCCGAATTCATCATGCTCGGCATCGAAAAGAGCGGCAGTGAAGCCCTCTCGACCGACAAAACGAAACTGTTCCTCGCAGCCCTCAGTGGGATTCTGGACAGCATCGCCGATGAATTCAACCGCGTGACCCTCCCGAAACTCATGCAGTTCAACGGGATTCTACCAGAGTACTGGCCGACCCTTGAGCACGGCAGCCTGAGCGAAACGGCATTGCAGCAGATCGCTGAGGCCCTCGCCAGCCTCGCCAACGCTGGCTTCATCACCCCAGATGACCCCACCGAGGCGCACCTGCGGATGCTCGCTGGCCTCCCAGCGCACGACCCCGCAACGGCCAGACGGCAAACCCCGGAGCCAGCACCCCCAGAGCCAACCGCAACCCAGACGGGAGACCAGAATGCTTGATGTTCCAGAGAACCTCAGCGATCACGGTATGAAGCACACCTTCGATCAGGACGCCAACAGCCTCTGCACCAGCCTGCACGCCCTCCTGCACGACCCCGCAGCCCTCCAGTTGCAGGCCAACACCACGTACACCCTGCAACTCGAAGCCCTCCAGCACGGCTTTCTGGTCCTCCCCCAACTCACCCTCTCGGGTGCCGTGCTGCCAGAGGCCGTCTTCAGGGAGTGGGTGCTGCTGGTTCTGGAGCAAGCGCAGGACGAAAACGAACCCACCGGGTTCCTCCTCGACCACAAATCCCAAGCGGACCTCACAGGGTACTTCCACCGCATCGCGTGCGTGGTGCACCCAGAGGGGCTGGTGTCCATCAGCAACAACCACATGCAGGACGTTTACTCCCTCCCCATCGAGGACTTCCTGAAGCAATTCAGCCCGTGGGTGACCGCCACCCATTCCGTAGTGCCCCTGAAAGGAGGCGAACCTCATGCCAGCGAAGGCGATTCAACCGCGCCACCTGCTGACCGCGTTCTTGCGTGAACCATGGGCGATCAGCCCAGCCATGCACGACACCATCTACAGCATCCTCATGGAGCGCATGGATGGCGTGAAACCCGACATCGAAACCATCCAGAGCCGAATCGAGGGCATCAAGTACGGCTCTTCCCGCTCTGGTTACTCCGGTGGCGATGCCACTGGTGACGGTGTCGGCATCGTGAGCCTCTACGGGGTGATCTTCAGCCGTGCCCAGAGCATGGAAAGGTTGTCCGGGGCCACCAACCCGCAGTACTTCGCCAGCCTCGTCAACCAGTTCGCTCGGGATGCCAACATCAAAACCATCATCCTCGACATCGACAGCCCCGGAGGGACCGTCAACGGACTCGATGTCGCAGCAGCAGCCGTCCAGAACGCCCGGAAGCGAGGCAAAAAAGTCTACGCGGTGGTGGGCGGTCAGGCGTGCAGTGCCGGATACTACATTGCCTCGCAGGCAGATGAGATCCTCGTCGGGGCTGGGAGTGCAGTCGGGTGCATCGGCGTGATCATGACGCACTACGACTACAGCAAGTACCTCCGCTCAGAGGGCATCGAGCCGACCGTCATCCGATCCACGGACGTGAAAACCCTCGGCACGGCAACGGAACCCATGAAAGGGAAAGCGGAGGAGCAAACCCGCTCGATCATCAAGCGGTACCACCAGAACTTCGTTGCTGCTGTCGCCTCTGGCCGGGGCATTGCGGAGAAGAAAGTTCAGGGTTGGGCCGAGGACATCGATCACATCTGGATGGGTCAGGAAGCCGTGGATTTGGGCCTCGCTGACCGCGTCGCCACCCTCGATGACCTCCTGACCGAACTTGGGGTTTACCCTTCCGCTGGCCCAGAGGAAACCGGAGGGGAAACCGACGATTCCGATGATGGCCCTGAAGTGGAACCCGATGACCTCGAAGCCACCCATTCCGACGCACCTGAGGCCACTGGCACTCAGTCCGAACCTGAACCCACCGCCCCTTCACCCCCACAAGGAGGACCGATGAACCTGCAAGCCATTCTCGCCAAACTGTCCGCTGGAGAAACCCTCACCGCTGAAGAGCACGCTTTCCTCCAGCAGCACCTCGCAGCCCAGAGCGCCACCCCCACACCCACCCCTCCTGCCACGCCGGACGCCAGCAACCCCGTGGACCCTCAGGCTGCCCTCGCGCAACTGCAAGCCGAGAACCAGCGTCTCGCCCTGGAACTCCAGACGCACCGTGACGTTGCGCAGGCCGAAGTGAACCGCCGTCTGGATGCCGAGTTTGGTGCTCTGGCCGAAACCCTCGGCATGACCCGAGAGGGCGGCACCCACCTGCGTGCCCTGCAAGCCTCCGCCCCTGACGCCTACAACGCCCTCCTCCCCCAATGGCAGGCCCTCGCTGCCCGCGCAAGTGCCGTGACTGACGTGACCGGCACCGGGAAAACCCCGCCCAGCACCGCCACCCAGAGTGAGGCCCTCGCTGCCTACAACAAGAAAGTGGATGAATTCGTGGCCCAAGGCAACACCCGCATGAAGGCCATGGATCTCGTGCACGCCAAACACCCCGAACTGCTGGTCGCCATTTACGGCGACCAAGTGGACCCCAGCGACGAGTAAACCCACCCCCTCACACCGCAAAGGAGCGAGACCATGCCCAAAGAGAAAATCACTTCCGCAGAAGCCTTCATCGCCACCAGCAACATCACCAACGCCCTCGGGCGGATGGTGAAACGCCAGAGCGCAGCACCCGGTTACGCCCCTGCCAGCGCAGGCACCGACGTTCCCGGAGGCATCATCTACGTGCCCGGGAAATCCCGTGGTGCAGGCGTCACCCAGTTCACCGCCACCATCGCCACTGGAGATGACGTTCACATCGCCACCGCTGGCGTGGTGCAAGTCAAACTCGGCGCGAACCTCGCAGCTGGCGCGAACGTGACCGCCAACGCTTCCGGTGTCGCCGTTGCTCCCACCTCTGGCGATTACGTCTGGGGTCAACTCATGGAGGGTGGTTCCTCTGGCGATTACGTCCCCATGATGATCAACGTCTTCAAAATCTAAGCCCCTTGGCTGAAAGGCCAACCCCCCCAGAGTACCCACCGCCCCACAGGGGCAAGGAGACACCATGTACAACCCCCGCCGTTGGAGAAACGACCCCCTGCTGACCGCCTACTCCCTCGCTTACCTTCAGGACCCTGCCCGCTTCCAAGCTGGACGCATCTTCACCGTGATGCCCGTGGAGGCCCAGAGTGGTGAGATCGCGACCTTCCCGAAAGAGTACTTCATGCAGGCCGACCTCGACATTCGCCCCATGGGACAAGGGGCCTTCGAGACCACCGTTGATGTGGTGCCCGTCACCTACGCCTGTCAGGAGTACAGCAAGCAGCTCGTAGTCGACCGTCGCATGACGGCCCAAGGCGCCAACGCTGTCGCTCAGGCTCTGGAGTCCGCGAAGGGCGTGACCCGCATGCTCGTCAACAACGGCCTGACTTTCCGCGAGAAGACTTGGGCTGACCGGTTCTTCAAGACGGGCGTGTGGACCACCGACTGGACTGGCGTGAACAGCGGGGCCAGCACCAACCAGTTCATCCGCTTCGATCAGGCCAGCGCAACCCCCATCGCCACCACCCGCGCAGCCATGAAGGCCGTCGAGGACGCCACTGGCTTACGCCCCAACACTGTTGTGATGGGCGTGGATGTCTACGAGGCCATCGTGAACGGTGCAGAGCTGAAAGGCATGTACGTTTACTCCCAAGGTGGCGTGCCCACCAAGCAGAACATCGCGGACGCTCTGGAAATCAGCGTGGACCGCCTGTTCGTGCTGGGAGCCGTGCAGGTCACCAGCAAGATCGGTGCTTCCAGCGTGACCACTGCCCGAGTGGCCAACCGCAAAGGCATGTGGGTCGGTTACGTGGACCCCAACCCCGCCCCGATGGTGCCCACCGCTGGTGCGATCTTCGCATGGACGGGCCTCCTGCCCGGCGCAACCACCGAGGACGGCGGGATCATCGAGCGCTGGTACTCCCAAGAGCGTGCCTCTGACATCGTGCGTTACACCGCAGCGTGGGGCATGGAGCAAATCGGCGCTGACCTCGGCATCTTCCTTGATCAGTGCGTGGCGTAAAGGAGAGTATTCTCATGAGCGAGAATAAGACCAGTTATTACGAGGTGCTGACTGCCGGGAATTACGAATCCACCTACCGGATTCGTGGCGAGGTGATCAGCACCGCTGACTACTCCAGCGAGTTTCTGGAGTGGCACGCCAACCGGGGGGGGCTGAAGCGCCTCCCCGCCACCGACACCCAGGTTCTGGAGGACCGCATCGCCGAACTGGAAGCCCAAGTGGCTTCCTTCAAAGGTGTTGTGGATGAACTGGGTGCCCTCAAGCAGGAATTCAGGGATTTCGTTTCCCAGTTCATCTTCGAAGATGCCCCTGAAGGCACCCCAGAGCCTGCACCCCTCTGATCCCACCCCGGAACCAGAGGCCCCTGCTGCCCGTGCACCGCAAGCAACCCCAGACCCTGAACCCACCCCGGAACCAGAGCCTCTCCCTGAGAACTTCCCCGCTCTGGACCTCCTTCAAACCGCTGGGTTCACCACCCGACAGCAAGTCCAGCAGGCAGATGATGCCACCCTGCTGGCCATCGAGGGCCTCGGGAAAGCCACCCTCGCCAAAATCCGCAGTTACCCCACAGGAGGGTAAACCATGCCCCTGAGCCCATCAGACAACCAGATGCTGGCCGTTTACGTCGGACCTGAGGCTTACGGCCAGTGGAAAGCCCTGATGACCGCTCAGGGCATCAACCCCGAGGACGTGCTGGCAACCTTCATCTCCCAGATGGGAGACGTCAGGCTCGTGGCTGCCACCGTCCTCGATTCCCTCGCTGATCCCTCGCTGGAAGCGGTTGTGGAGTCCAAGAACCGGGGCCGACTGGACACCAAAGGGCAGTGCGCAGAGTGGCGAGCGAAGGCCCGTGAGCTCCGCAACCTCGCCACCAGCCTGAACCTCCGCACGGGGATGCTCGTCGGCATGTCCAGTTTGATTCCGGCAAGTTCAGCTTTCGTGCGCAGCGACCCACCCAGAGAGACCGGGGAGAGCATGCCCGAACCGGACTGGTTCGACCGGAACAGAGGGGGTGTCGGTGAGTGAGTGCCTTTGATCGCCTCGCTGCTGCCCTCCAGCGTTTCGGCACGCAAACCGCGAGTGACCCCACCGTCTACCCGGACGTGTTCACCTCCCCTTCCCTGAGGGGGAGGCTTGAGCAGGGGGAATCGCAGGACTCCGCGACCAGCGGGGAGTACATGCAGCAAATCAACCCCGAACCGCAACTGAAACTGTTCCTCCCTCCGGGGGTGCAGTTGGAACTCGGGGACCTGCTGACCCACTCGGACGGCAGGCGCTTCGAAGTCACCCACCCCATCCACAGGGATGACCTTGTGGGCTGGGTGGTCGGGTTGCACTGGCGAGGGGGTGGTGAGTTGTGAACCTCGTCTTCAATGGGGACTGGGCGAAATTCATTGCTTTCATCCCGGACGCGAAAACCCTGCAGGACCGCACCCTCACCGCTTGGGCTGACAGAGCGGCAGCTTTCGCCAGAAGGAACGCTGTCCTTGGAGCCCTGAACAGCAATTACCTGAACAGGCGGTCAGGCCTCTACCAGAACAACATCTTCGGGAAGGTCACCGGGCCAGATGCAGCAGTACTGTCGGTCACGCACCCCGGAGCGGTCAGCAACGAAGTCGGGGCGGTCATCCGGCCAGTGCGGGCACAATACCTGCGGTTCAGGCTCTACAGGCCTGGGGACCGCACGGTACCGACCGGGAACTGGGTGCGTGCCAGAATGGTCACCATCCCTGCCCGTATGACCATCACCAAATCCGGCCTGGAAGCCGTGAATTACGTCCAGTTGAACTTCGCCCGGATTGCCACTGGAGGGTTCCCATGATCGACCCGACGCCCCTGATTGACCTGCTGCACCAGCACCTGCAAACCCAGATCGGGCAGGCCATCACCCCCAGAGCGCTCGAACAGCGTGAACTCCGCGCTGGGACCGCTGAATTTGAGGTGGTTGGCCTCGGGGAAGGCGTGGATGTCGGCGCAGGGAACACCATCACCGGGGAATCCATCGCCGGTTACGTGGCGTTCCACATGGCCCTCAACTCCACTTACGGGCAGAGGCTCGCGCTGGCCGTGACCATCAACCGGGCACTGGAGTCCTTCTGGAACAACCCCGCGTTGGAGCCGTACCATTCCGTGCTGCTTGACTTCAAGGTGGACCGAGCGAAGATCTTCCAGAATCCCCTCGTGAACACCCAGAGTGGGCCACTTTACACCATCACTGCAGACTGGACGATGACCGTCTGGCTGGAAACAGGAGTCACACCATGAAAAATTACAAGTTCAAAGGGGACACCACCGGAAGCATCCCCGGCGTGGGTTACGTGGAGCCGGGTTTCGTGATCAAGCCGGTCAACGAAACCCACCAGCAGGCCATCGAGGCAGATGGCCGCTTCTCCCCCACCACCGAAAGCCCGAGTGAGACGCCCGGTCAACGCCGGTCCCGTGAGCGGAACGAGGCCAGAGCGAAAGCCGAAAAGGCCGAGAAGGCACCCAAAGGCAAGGCCGAAAAGGCCACTCAGGAAGGAGATAAAGCCTAATGTCCAACACCGTCACCGTCCCGAACGTTGGCCGCGTCCAGACCCTCGGGTTTGGTTTGCAGACCACCAAAGGCACCGCCGTTCCTGCCACCGTCTTCTTCCCCGTCACTGGCGGGTCCGACCTCGACCCCGAATTCAGGTATGAGGAGCCCGACTTCGCAGACGGGAATTTCTTCGATGCCGTCCCTCAACTCATGGGTGTGTACTACCAGGGCAAGAGCCGCGACTTCTACCCCACCCAGAGCCTCTTGCAGTTCCTTTCCTTGCACCAACTCCGCACGGAGGCCGGGGATTACGTCGCTGCAACTGGAGTCATCACCCCTCAGGCAGCGAAGAACTGGCATGCCAACATGCCCCTCGTGCCCCTGACGATGGAGGTGAACCACCCGGTCGTGAAATTGCGCGTGACGGACGTGCAAATCTACGAATTCCGCTTGAATTTCCAACTCAGGCAGTTTTTGACTGCCAGCCTGAGCTTCCACGGCGTGAAACCCGAGAATGCTTCTGGCATTGGTGGTTTCACGTTCGCACCTGCGACCCTCGCGGAGACCGACACGTTCTACAACCACCGCGATTTGAGTGTCAGCTGGAACGGGAACCTGAAGGCCGTTGAGACCCTCACCCTCACCTTGACCATCGGACTGGCCCCAGTGGACGGCACCGGCAACGGACTGTTCATCCTCGGCTTCGAGCGGAACGCCAACATCTCCTGCACCGTCGAATTCACCATGGCTGGGTCCGACAGTGAACTTGATGCTGCATTCAGCGACACTGGGAACAGTGTGATCGTGGATGACTTCGAAGTGAAACTCCAGAAAGGGTCTGCCCTCTGGAAGGTCGTGGGCAGGGCCATGATCCAACGGAAAACCACGCCCGCTGGACTGGACCGCGTGACCACCTCCTACACCGCCAAGTTCGTGAGTGAGGACAACGCCACGCCCGGCTTTGCCGTGCACGTCACTCCCGTCCCATAACGTTTTTCCGAACCGACGCCCGTTCCCTCTGGCCACCGACAGCTAATGCCAGAGGGAACGGTTCGTGGGGACTCGCGTCGGGGTCCCCTCCAAAAAGGAAAACAGCATGGATGTGCTTGAACAATTGAAGGCCAGAAACCAGAAGTCCATTTTCGTGCGGGAAGCGAACCGCGTCTTTTACGCCTGCGAGAACCCCGAGGACCTCCCACCGGGAGACAGTGACCCCTTCGAATTCAAGATTCGCCGGGTGGATGTCACCGAGGTCACGCAGGCCGTGCTGCAAACGGTGCTCGGGCAGGACGTGCTGATCGCCCTCGCAGCCCGCAATGCTGCCGATGCAGGGGCGAAGCTCTCCGCGCTCGACAACATGCCCCCTCGGGCCAGCGACCCCCTCCCGGAGGACAAAGAAACCCTCATGTGGGAAGCGGAAGCCGTGGCGAAACGCCAGATCCTCAGGAAAGGCCTCGTCTCCCCGGCCTTCGAGGACCTGCAGGGCATCACGGACATCTACAACAACCTCCTGCACGCTGCCATCATTTACTTCTCGCAACGGGACGTGGTTTTCCCAAAGCGCCTGACGTGGCAGAACGAGAGGGGAAGCGCTGGCTGATCCTGAATGCCGTGAGCCTCCACCAGCAGGCCAAGAACGGCTACGGCAGCCCCGCGGAGCAGTACGGCATCCCCAAATCCAGCATCGAGGGGTTCTTGTTGAATCGGGCTGTGGCCATGTGGGGCAACGCTGAGGAAGGGCATGATTTCGTGCACCGGGAACACAACCGCAAGGGTGCCAGCGGTGGTCGGGGCAGGCGTGGACCGAAACCAGACAAATGGTAAGGGTTTACTCGTAGGTGTGACTGGCAACGTGTCCATGTTGCCAGCATGGTGGTAACGTGAAACCATGAAAGCACTTTTGATCACCCTGCTTGCCCTGTTGGGCTTCGCAAACGCACAGGGCTTCAAACTCAAAGGCAACGGCGCAGGCGACCTTTACCACTTCATGCCAGTAGGCGATGGAGGGTACATCAGTTACTTTGAGGAACACGATGGTTTCGTGGGGGAAGAAATCCTCACCATCACTGAAATCACCAAACTTCAACAGAAACCAGCGGAAGTCTCCTGTGTCCTCTACCTGAATTTGGGGGTGCAAGGTGGAGCCCACATCATTCAAATTCAGAAATACGCTGGGACGGTGGGGCCAGAAAGCACACTGGCATCCGGTGTGGCGCAATTGTTTCAAGGGCCACCTGATGAAACCGAGCAGAGTGTTTACTACAAAACGTTTTGTGGTGCTCACTTTGATGAATTTGCTCCAGTCTCCACGCAAACGGTGTTCATCCCAACAAATTCCCCAACAATGGGGATCAGGGTTTACCCCAATCAGACCGTGTATCTCTCCTTGAGGCTCAGGCCCGGGAACTTGATCAGTCCCTTCATCACCACACAGCAACCCTAAACCCACCCTTGCCCCTTCTGCCCGAGCGATCTGCTCGGGTTTTCTTTTTGCCTCGGAGGTGAATCATGCCCCAGTACAACAGCACCGCATCCCTGACCCTCAAGGCGAACACGCAAGGGGGGGCCGACCTCGCCAAAATCAAACAGGACCTGCATGACATCCGGGCCATCCGCATTGACCAGTCTGTCGTGGCAGGCTTCCTGACCAGCCTCCGCACGGCCAGCACCGAGGTTCGCACCTTGAAGAAGGACCTCCAGAACCTCGGTGGGAGCATCAAGCTGAAGTTGAGTCTGGATGTGACGGACCTCCGCAACAAGGTGAACACCCTTGGTTTGACTGTCAAACTGAAAGCGGGGTTGGACACCAGTGCCATCAATGCGGAAATCCGCAAGTTGCAAGGCACATTCAGTGCTACCGGGACGGCCCTCAGGGCTCTGGTGAAGGTCGATGTGACCCAGTTGCAGGACCTCAACCAAAAACTCCTCGACCGAATCCGGGAGTTGCGTGCCCTTGGGGGCGCAGGTGGTGGCGGGACAGGCAGGAACAGTACCAGAGTGGTGGACCCACGGGCACAGGAAGCAAAGGCCCTTGCGGGGGATTATCAGGCGGGCACCATTGCCCTGAACCAGTACCAGTCCGCTTTGCAACGCCTGCTGGTGAGCATTCAGAGCGAAATCAACTCCATGCGTGCCCTCGGGCCTCTCACTGCTGAGCAGACCGCACGGATGGGGGACCTCAGACGACAGGCAGGGCAATTGGCCACCGCATTGAAGAGCACCGGGATTGACCGCATCAAATCCCAATTGGCAGACGCCAGAGCTGCATTTGATGAAGCAACTCGCAGTGCGCGGAACATGACTGAGCAACGTGCAGCGATACAGGCTTACACTGCCTCCCTTCAAGGACTGCAAACCCAGCTCAATGGCCTGAGGGCTGCTGGGAACCTGACCGAAAAACAGCTGACTGAGTTAAGAAACCTGATGGCCCGCACCAGCAGGGAAATGAACACCATCAATGGTGGCGTGAATACCGCGGGGCTCAGTGGGAACATCCGCAATGCCCTGAATGACTTCAGTGTGTTCGCACCTCAGGCCAGCATGGTCGGAATGGCCCTCGAAGCCCTCAAAAACCCCATTGTGGCCGTTACTGTTCTGCTGGGTGGTCTCGGGGTGGCGGCTTACAACACCGCTCAGGAATTCGGCAAATTCCAGAAAGAGGTTGCCAACCTTGCTGCTGTGTCTCAAGCTTCGACGAGCGAACTGAAAACCCTGAACCTGCAGGCCAAAAACCTTGGCACCAACTTGCTTTACGGCGCTCTGGGCGCAGAGAAATTCACGGACATGCAGGCTGAGTTGGTCAAGGCGGGTCTGGACGTGCAGGACGTGCTCGGAGGTGCAGCAGAGAACACCGCCTTGCTGGCCACTGCAACCCGCATCCAACTGCCCGAGGCCGTGAAGATCGCTGCAGCCAGCATGACCATGTTTGGGCTGGAAGGCAAAGACATGGCCCGCGTGACCGACACGATTGTCGCCGGAGCCAACAAATCCGCTCTGGAAGTCCACTCTCTGGGTGAATCCCTCCAGCAAGCAGGGAACATGGCCTCTGCGAGCAACATGACCATCGAGCAGACCATTGCTTACCTCGCCATGCTCGCCGACCGGGGCATCAAAGGGTCGGACGCCGGCACCCTCATGAAAACCATGCTGATGCGCCTCACTGGTGCTTACGATGAAGTGAACAAAATGCTGGCGAAACACAACGTCGCTTTGTTTGACTCGGAAGGCAGACACCGTGATGTGTTCGCAATCATGGGTGACGTTGTGGACGTACTGGACAAGCTTGACGATTACCAGAGGGGCGTCATGATGGTCACTTTGGGTGGGTCGGACGCCATGCGTGGGTACGCAGCTGCCTACAAGGCGGGCACCACCGAACTGAAAGAGTACCTGAGCAAAGTTGAGGATCAAGGGATTGCCCTCCGCACGGCCAGCACCCAAACCCAGAACATCATCGACAAACAGAATGCTCTGAACGAGAAATGGGCTGCATTCAAAGCGAACCTCGGCCAGTTCGCTGCTCCGGCCTTGGAGCAACTGCTTGACAAGATGAACAACACTTTGGATGCATGGAATGCCACCATGCAGAATCAGGATCCGTACACCAACAAGTTCTTGGAGAGCGTGGGTCTCACACCCACCGATGCAACTCCCAATGAGCGGGCTCGGATCGCCAGACTCACCCAGAGCATGCGGGATGCTGAGAACAGCAAAAGCATGAACGAGATGCGCATCAAAAGCTACCCGAACAATAGAGATGTCCCAGAGTGGCAGAAGGCCATCAATGATGCGAATTTCACCATCACTGAAGTCACTCGCAAGCTTAAAGAAGTCCAGACGGCCATTCAGAATCGCAAGAGCGGTAAGAGCGTCACTGGTGAGGAGATTTCCGCTTCTGAATTCAGCACCGAGTGGGTCCGCAAGGTCACACGGCAAATTAAACTGAATCCAGAAATCGACAGCCATTGCGCTGAGGCAGCATCGGCAATCATGCAGAAGCTCGGCGTGGAAATCAAAGCCTCCCCTCTCGCCAAGGGCCTCCTGAACAATGCCCTTGCTGCTGGCGGGAAGCAGATTGATGTCAGCCAAGCCAAACCGGGCGACCTGATCTTCTTCAGGGGTCCCCAGTTCGGGGCCATGAAGTACAACGAGAACGGCCAGAAGGTCGGGTACCACGTCGAAGTGGTGGACAACACCGATGGGGGCAAACTCACCACGTCGGGCAGTGACGGCAGCATGAAGCTCCACACCGGGAAGTCCTGGGACAGCAAAACCCTTGCGAATGCCACCGTGATCCGCATGCCCACCCCTGAGACCCCCAAACCAGAGGTGAAGGGCGACACCCAGTTCCTCACGGCCACCACCGATGACCTGATGGGTCAAGCCCGCAGTCTGACCATGACCGTCGAAGACCTCAAAGACTCCGGAAAAATTGGCACTCAGGCGTACAGGACGGCTGTTCTGGCCGTTGAGGAGTTCGCCAAAAAATCAGACAATGCTGCGCGAGCAGTGCGTTTCGCGCAGGAGGAAATCAGCAACGGCAACAAAAATTTCTCGAAAGCCAACAAAGATGCCCTCCAGGTCCTCAAAGACAGCGTCAAAAACGCTCTGGATTCCCGGCTGCGTGAGCGTCTGGCACAGGAAACCAGAGCTGGCAACAAAGATGCAGCCAAGATCATCCAAGAGGAACTTGACCGTCGTGCCAGAGCGATCGCTGATCAGCGTGCCAAAACCATTGGGGATTATCAGGACCAGAAGGCTGAAACGTCCCTCAGGGCAAAAGTCAGCGTGATGGGGGTGGATGAAGTTCGGGGCACCCTGCTGGCCGTTGAGAAAGCCATGGCCGAAGCGAAAACCCCCACTCAACTCAGGGAGCTTACCCAGAAGCAAAACATCCTCCTCGCAAGGCAGAATGAACTGTTGCAGCAGGTGCAGGACCGCTTCAAAGGGGGACAGTTGGCCCCAGTGCCGACCAGTCAGCCTTACGTGTCGAACTGGCGTGAACAGCTCGCAGCGGGCATGGAGGGCGTGAACCGCGCAAATGACCTGCAGGGACTGAATGTGGAATTCGGGAACCTCCTCCAGACCCTCACCGACCTGCAACCCTACCTGACTTCCTCTGAACTTGACGGGTTCATTACCCAGTTGGAGGACCTCGGGAAACGTGTGCGACTCGTGGGAGGGGATGACGGGGACATCCAGCAGCTCATCGGCAGCCTGAAAGAGTACTCCGGCACCCTCCGGGACAGTGAGCAGGAAGCCCGCAAATGGCAGGACCTGCAGGACAAAATGGCCTTCGAGGAGTGGGTTCAGGGCCTCGAAAGCCTCACTTTGGCCCAGTTGGAGGACGCTGCAGCCCGAGAGAAAGACATGGGCAACCTGGAGCGTTATACCGCCCTGATGGACAAGATCGGGCAGAAGCGCACTGAACTGAAAGCCCTGCTGGAACAGAAAAAAGCTTTGGCGGACAACCTCGATTTCCGCAACAAGCTCAACACTCTGGAGATGGATGGTCTCAAAGGCCTGCTGGACAGCACCAGAGCGAAAGCCGATGCCACCACCGACCTGAAAGAATACAACCGCCTCAGGGATGAGGAAGCGGCCATCCTCGAAAAAATCGTTGACCTGCAAAGCAAAGTCAAAACCTACGAGAACCAGTACAGCGCTGGCATGATTCAACCCTCGAAGATCGCCACAGAGGATGAGTGGTTGGCTTGGCGCAACCAGAACATGGCGAAAAGCCTTGACCCTGAAGGGAAGTACAAGAACGCCAACTACAGCAATGCTTACAGCGCAGGGATTGCAGGGGAAACCATCAATGGCCTTCAGGGCGTGGTGAGTGGCTTGGACCGCTGGTTGCAGTTGCAGAACAAAATGCTGGCCCAGTGGGCGAACCCGGACGGCTTCCCCGTGCCGGTCTACAACAACCCCTACAGTGCCGGGCAGATCGCACCGACCCCCATGTCTCTGGGTAAAGACGATTGGATGCTCGGAGAGGGAGGTAAAGCCCTCTCGAAGTGGGCGAACCCGGATGGTTTCCCCGTCCCTGAGTACAACAACCAGTACAGTGCAGGTCGCATTCTGCCCACTGCCGTTCCGGTGGATTCCGCTGAGCGCCTGAATGAAATCCGAATCAGGATGCTCCGGGAGGAGCTTGGGGCCTTCAATGCCCCAGCCCGAGAGTACACCAACCCGTACAGTGCAGGGCAAACGGAAGTGACGTTCGGCACCACCGTTCAGGAGGCTGCGGACAGTGCTGACAGGTGGTTGGCTTGGCGCAACCAGCAAATGGCCAAAGCCCTCGACCCTGACGGGCGTTACCAGAACGCCAATTACAACAATGCTTACTCTGCTGGACAAATCCAGAGCACCGCCCCTGACCGGGGGAAATTCAAGATCTGGAATGAAATGCAGCAGGTGAAAAGCCAACTTGAAGCTGGGGGCATCTCCCCCATGGAGATGGACGTGCTCACAGACCGGCTCGTCAAACTCGGAGAGGAATTCCGGGAGTTGGGGGGTGACACCGGGAGCCTCGGGCAATACATCGAGAAATCCCGCATGGCAGCTCAAGTCCAGCGGGACATCGATCAGGCCAGCCAGACGCTCGCCAACTCCCTCGACACCAGCGTGAAAGGAGGCTACGAGGGCACCATTCAGAGCCTGAAAGATTACCTCAAACAGAGGGAGCTGGAAGGCAATCTGGATGAAGCGCAGAAAAAACGCCTTGAGGAACTCATCAAAAAATACGAGGAACTCAACGCAAAAATGCGGGCCTTCAACGATGCCAAACAGTACATCCAAGCCGGAGCGGACCTGCTGGGTGCCCTCGGGAAGGCAGCAGGCGACTCGGACCTCGGGCGTCAACTGTCCCTCGCTGGGGACTTCCTGAACACCGGATTGAGCGTCGCTGAGAAGATCGCCAAGGGGGATTACGTACAGGCTGCAGTCGAGGGCCTCACGTACCTGATCGAGGGGTTTTCCAGCGCCAGCAACAGCTACCAGCAGTTCGTGAAAAACGTTGAGGCTGCACAGAAAGGGCTGCGTTTCATCAACGCCAGCGATTACATGACCGCAGAGTACAAACCCGGACTGTTCGGATCTTCTTTCGGGGCCACTTACGAAACGAAAGTCGATGACGTGGGTCTCAGGGTCGCCCAGAGCATTGAGGAAGCCGTAGGGAATGGGTTCTCCAGGGCTTTTGATGAGGTGCTGCAAACCGGGAACTGGGATAACTTCCAGAAGACCCTCACCCAGGAGATCGGCAAAGCTGCCCTGATGGGCCTGATCAACAGTTTCGCCTCGGAGATGCTCGCCCCGTACATCAAGGCTTACACCGATGCCCTGAAAACCCCCGGAACCGAGGACGATCAAGCCGCCCTCGCTGCTTTCAATGCAGCCCTGCCCGGGTTCGCTGCGCAAGCCCAGCAGTTCGCCCAGAACGTCATTTACCCTGCTGCAGCGTCCCTCGGGATGGTCGGGCAGAACGGGAATGGCACAACTGGCCCGAGCAGCATCATAGGGGCTGCACCCAGTCAATTCGCGGTGGCCGACACCGGCATTTACACGACCCTGCAGGCCATTGAGCGTAGCAACCGCGCCATCCAAAACCTGATGGAAGCCGGGATCCTCATCACCACCCTGCAAGGCATCGAGAGGAACACGGGTCGCACAGCAGTTGCTGTTGAAGGCCTGTATGACCTCGCCAGAGGGGGAAGCTCCACCGTGGTCACAAGGGGGTGACAACTTGACAGCAGCTTGGCGCATCAGTGTTTTCAGTGCAGCCACGGGAACCCTCAAAGGGGGGTTCCCGAAAGTTTTGGAGGAAAGCCACGTGGCCGAATGGACCGCCAGAGTCGAAGGGGACTCCCTCAACTCTGGGGAGTTCAACAGCCTCGAAGCCCGCCTCACTGTGGACCCGCAGAACGCCATGATGGACCCTTTCGATGGGGTCCAAATTGAGTGGTCCGACAACGGGACTTTCACGGACACCAAGAGCCTTTTTTATGGGTTCGTGGAGGCCCCCATCAACCCGGAGAACCTCGATGACTTTCAGGACGTGGGTCTCGCGGACCTCCGGGAATTCCTCGATGGCTGCGAGGTCATCGGGAATTACCCCGAGCAGGACGCTGCCCTCACGGCATGGCAAATCATGCGGGATGTGATCACCTCAGGGCAAGTGAAAACCATCCTGCTCGGGCCAGAGCCGAGCGGAGGTGCCCTCGCCGGTTACACGGTCGGGGCGATCACCGGGAATTACGCCAGCGTGAAAGCCATCCTCGACCAACTGGCCAGCTTCTACCAGCAAGGCAACTCCGACCCCCTCAAGAAGTGCCTGTGGGGGGTGTCCGCCGACCGGACGTTCTTTTTTGGGGTGCGGACGGTGGGGGTGGTGGCCGTTGATGTGCGGGCAGGGGAAGCGCAGTGCGCCTGGCAAGCGAAAAGCAACCGGGATGCCAAAACCCGGGTGCGTTGGATGGTCCCGAAGCCCGCAGGGACCGTGGGGGCCAGTCAAGTGCGACAGTGGTTGACGTACTCCCCCATTCAGGTTTTGCCCTTCAAGCCGATCTCGTTTTTCTCGCACCTCAGTTCCTCCGGGCAACCCGCATTCCGGGTGGTTCGCAAGAGCGCCAACGCTCTGGCCTTCCAGAAGAAAACCCTACTGAACGCCGGAACCTCCACCAGCAACATCACCCACCCCGAGCGGGCCATTGATGGCAACCCCAACAATTACGCTGCTTTCGGAGGGGACGGGCTGGTCGGGCAGTGGGAGTGGACCTACCCTCTGGAGGACGTGCCCCCAGCCCTGTTCATGGGCCTCGAAGTCACGTACACCGCCAGAGGGGCAGAAGGGGACTTCCGGCAGGTCTTGATCCAACTGGAGAACGGCTTTTATCAGGTGAAACACGCTTACGACCTGCCGAAAACCGACAGTCTGGATGCCGATGATGCCCGGGTGGACCTGCTGGTCTTCCACATGAACCCCGAGGCGGTGACCCCCATTGACAGCATCAACAGCCTGTTCATCTCCCTGTTCGGGGGTGGGGCGTCAGGTTTGACACCCACGGAAGGACTCAGGCTTTTCGACATCAAACTGGTGACTTTGGACACCGAAAAACTCGACGCTTACGCCACCTACTTCTACGAGGACCCCGGGGTGGTGGCCGGGCAGGTGGAAGCCCCGAGGGTGCTGCACCCCCCGAAACACAAACTGACCCTCACCCGGGCGGACGGCAGCATCGTGAGCGGCATCAACATCGACCACTACCAGTACCAAGCCCAAACGGACGGAAATTACGGCGTGACCGTCCTGCAGGTCGGACAGCCCGACGATCCGGACCGCGTGGCGTACTGGGCGAGCGTGCGTTCCGGGGACACCACCGCCGAAATCAACGCGATCACATCGAGGTGACCATGGCTCAACTCTCCCTCTGGGATGAAGAAAATTTTTTGTTGGCGTTGCCACTCACGTGTGAATTCTCCCCTCCAGCGATTGATTACGACTACAAAATCAAGAAAGTCGCTGGGACCAGCAGGCACCTCACAGTTGGCAGTGGGACCATGGACCCCGCTCAGACCACCCTGAGGGTCAAAATCCACGGTACCAGCCCATCCGATGCAGCCAGCCAGAGTAATGAGGTCCGAAACGCCTTGCTCTCTGCTGACCGTCTTTATGACGGGATTGCCGAATGGTGGCTGATTGATAAGGTTCTGAAGGAAAGCCCCCCCAGGTGGGGTTACGCCCGGTTGTGGTGCGAAATCACTTACACCCTGCAACTCCAGAGGCAATTGGTGCAGTTTGACCTCACAGGGGGCAAAACCGAGGATCGCCTGCCGACAGGAGGCACAACATGACCGTGAATGCCAAAGTGGTGGGGGCTCCCGCAGGGATCATCCCCACCAGCGACTACGAACTTTTCGTGGACCAGCCTGCCCCTTATGGGGGTGGGAGCCCGAGGTACCACTTGCGCTGGAGTCACCTCCTATCCCGCTGGAATGACGTGGACGCCGGGAACACCCAAGCCCTCATCCCCATGGGGGTGGGTGGGGACCCGGCACCGGAAAGCCCGATGACGGTGTCCCTGAAGGTCACGCATGCAGGGAAAAGCCCGGTGGTGGCGCATTACGTGCGCTGGGCGATTGTTACGCAGGAAAGCCCTCCGGAGTGGGACTGGCGCACCCCGGTCAGTCGGGATGTGATTGCGGACGCCCTCATCCGGGCAAACTACCAGCAGCTCGTCGAGCAGTACAACGAAACGCTGGATGTGCTCGGGCAGGCGCAAATCGCCTTGGAGAACCTCACCGATGTGACAGTCACATCGGAAACCAGCAAAGCCATCACGTTGAGGTTTGATTCGGACCCCCTGGCTGCCGTTGGACTGAGCGCCACCCTTTCTGAACTGCAAACGGACGTGTTGGCACTCGATGCCCGCATGGATGCTGCTGAAAGCCAGCTGGTCAGCCTCACCCCGAGGGTGGATGCCACCGAAGATGCCATCAGCCCACTGGAAGCGGACCTGATCACCCTCAGCGGAGACGTTGCCGACCTGCAGGCAGTCCCCGCAGAAGTGAAAGTCGGCACAATCATCCTTTGGGGCAAAACTGCACCTCCCACTGGGTGGCTGGCTTGCGATGGCCAGCAAGTCGGCCGATCCGTTTACGCAGCCCTGTTCGCGGAGATCGGTACGAATTTTGGGGTTGGGGACAACAGCACCACCTTCAACCTACCGGACCTCCGGGGGCGCGTGCCGATCGGCGCAGGTACCGGCTCTGGACTCACCACCAGAGCCCTCGGGCAGACTGGAGGCGCTGAAACCCATACCCTGACCGTCGCTGAGATGCCCGAGCACAACCACGGCATTGATGAACCTGCAGCAGGCGAACCGGGATTGATCCTCAGGAGCATCGTTGGGCAGACCACCACTGTCAACACTGGAGACAGTGCCCAATCAGGCACCGAACCTCAGGTCGGGTATGGGGACCCTGGGGAGCCGGACCCGATGACAGGCATCCCTCTGGAAGGGGGCGGGAACCCACACAACAACATGCAGCCCTTTGTGGTCTTGCAGTACATCATCCGGGCACAGTGAGGAGGAAACCATGTCAATCGTAGAAAAGACCCTCATGAAAGCCGAGTGGGGCACTGAAATTGATTCCCGGCTGGACGCCCTTGAGGATGTGGTGCAGGCATCCGGGCAGCAAGCCGTGTCTGCTGTCATCACCTCTGGGCTCCTTGCGAACGGGGCCACAGCAAATCTGGACTTGCAGACCATCGGACGCAAAGCCACCTTGTGGGCTGTGACGGCACACAACGCAACAGGCCTTTGGTGGGTTCGGGCTTACAGCACATCCGCCCAGAGGACCGCTGATGCAAGCAGAAGTTACACAGTGGATCCGGCCAGCCTCAATGCCTGCCTGTTCGAACTCCTGCTGGATGCCACTGTCACTGCTCCTTACGTGCTGGATGCCAGAGTGAGCAACCGGGATGTCCCAAAAGTGCCAAAAATCTACCTCGCAATCACGAACCTCTCTGGAAGCTCCGGCACCCTGAATCTCACGCTGGAAGCCATGATCGAGGAGGCATAATGCCACTTGCAACTATCACACAACAAAACCTCACCGGGCCATTCACCCAAACCCAGCTCGGGGATGCCATCAAAACGCAACTCATCCTCGCAGGGTGGGCAAGCGTGTCTGACACGGCGGGAAGCCCTCGAACCCTCATTCACTCCAGAGTTTTTGATGCCGGGAAGACGTATGGCACGCAGTACATGATTGTGCGCGTTCCGGCAACCACAGGGAGCACATTCACACAGGGCCTTTCGTGGAGAGCCAACAGTGCTGACACGCAAGTGAGTGGCGAAAATTTGCCTGTGTGGAGCACAGACGCCACCGTGTACGGCGTGAATCATCCTGAAGTGTCCGGCTTCATCCTCCGGCAAGGCTCCCAGAACGCTTTGACGCTGTCCCTCCGGCCAGCAAACAACCGCCCGGACTGGTTCGATGAGGCAAATTACACGTATGGCATGGCGATGATCGGCGGGGATAGTTTTATCAATATTGTCCTGCCGGCGCAACCCACAACAATTGCCCTCAATGACCCGGCGCTTATGAGGGCCGTCAGCCAAATCAATGTCACAAACCCACGCAGGGGGAACAGTTACCCCGTCTGGGAGCGCCTTGGGTTGAGTTGCCGGGAGGAGTTCTACGGGTCTTTTGGCACTGACGTTGTGACAGCCTGCTATCCAACAGCGTCAATTACTGTCGCGGGTACCCTCACGGATGGAACACGGAATTGGTTTGTCCTCGGGGCCGGAATTGCAGTGAGGACCCTCTGATGGCCACTCAAACCGTCACCCGGCAAACCATCGCCACTTTGACGCCTGTAACTGCATACAGTCAGACACGCCAGATTCTGGCAGGAGGGGGGGCACAAAGGCCCACGGTTGGACAGGTCTGGCCTCGCCCAGTGAAGTAAAACCCCGAGTCTGAATCACTCGGGGGCCTCTCGTGTGGATAACGTCATTATCCGACATGAGGGGTTGCCTTTTGGTTGTCTCGTGTGGCAAGGAGGAACAGTGATCAGCAATGTGGTATTGGCGGCCATCCCTGCCCTGACAGAAGCGACCGCCAGCAATTTCTTTGCGCTGAACGCGCATGACCCCCGTGTCCTCCTCGCTGCCAGCGTGGGAGTCGGGCTCCTCCAGTGGCTCAAATGGAAAAGCGACCCTCGGACACGCAAAAAAGACAATTGGCGAATGGTGGGGGACATTGGACTGGCAATGTCCCTGATTTTTCTGGTGTCTGCAATCCTCGCTGTCATGGGGTGGTTGAACATGCCCTCACTGGTCATCGCGACGGTGTTCCTGGGGTTCATGGGCAAGGACTTTCTGGACAAAGAGGAGCAGAAGAAAACCAAAACGTGGTTCTGGAGTTTGGTTCGCCAGAAGGCGGATTCCGCTCTGGGGCAACAAAAAGGAGATGATCAGCCATGACATTTTACGGCCTTTCGACCATGCCTCTCGGGAATGTGCTCATCCTGCTGGTGCTGCTCATGTGCAATGTGGGGGTGCATGCGTGGGCAATCCGGTGCCTGATTGGGTACCGGTTTACAGTGCGCTCCAATCGACTGGTGCTCCTGCTCGGGCTGTTCATCCTGCTCAGTCTGGTGGGACTGGTGATGCGCATGGCAGTGATTTTCACGGATCAAGCACCGCCCCTTCGGGTGGTGGATTTCATGGAGTATGGTGCGCAGCTCGGGATTATCGCTTCAGTTTCTGCGTACCTGAATGAACGTCGAATCCGCAACGAAGTGCCTTTGCGCAGACGGGCAGGGGATCGCCTTGATCACGCCTGAACTGATCCGAAAGATCAACCCATCGGCTCCACGGCCAGACATTATGGCCGAGAAATTCCAGAAGGCAGCAGACCAGCACGGCATCAACACCAAACTGAGGGTCGCGCACTTTCTGGCCCAACTGGCAGCGGAATCCCGACTGGTTCCGCAGGAAGAAAACCTGAATTACTCCGCTAAACGCCTGCGGGAAGTATGGCCTGCTCGTTTCCCCACTCTGGAAAGTGCCCAGCCTTACGCCATGAACCCAGAAGCTCTGGGTGACAAGGTGTACGGTGGGCGCATGGGGAACACCCAGCCGGGCGATGGCTTCAAGTACCGGGGTAGGGGCTTCATCCAGTTGACCGGGCGGGACAATTACGCCACTTACGGCGAACTGACCGGCTTTGATTTGGTGGGCAACCCTGATTTGCTGCTTCAAATCGGGGTGGGTGCGCAGGTGGCAGCAGCGTACTGGAAGGCCAGAAACCTGAATCGCTTCGCTGATCAGGATAAAATTAGGGGGGTCACCAGAGGTATCAATGGTGGCCTGAATGGACTGGAGCACCGGGCGCAGTACCTGAGGCTCATCAAGCAGCACTTCGGCATCTGATCTCTCCCACGGGAGACCACAGGTCTCCCGTGATTACATAGCCACCACAATCTTTCACCTTGGTCTAAAGCCAGAATCCAGCATTTTTTGCTGGGTTCTTTCATTTTGGGTTACATGCCCACGGCAAGAGGTGCAATATGAGTTTTGATTGGAAGAGTTGGGTTGCAGAAAACGCACAGGATGCTGTCCAGCATGCAGAGCAGAAAGCCAAAGAGTCCGGCGTGGAACTTCTTGGGGAGGACAAAAAGAAAATCGCCTGTGATTTTCTTACCGAGAAGCTCGAAATGCTTGATGACAAAATTCCCGTTCTGGGCGCATTCCTTGACTTCCCAATTGTGGACCGCCTTCAACGTTGGGCCGTCGAGCAGGCCGTGGAGTGGGCTTGGGGGCGCCTTGAAGCCCTGAAAGGAGCACAGCAGTGACCAGATCTGACGATACTGTGGCCCGCAGCCCATTGAAAGGCTTTGCATTGCACACCAAGTCTGGGGATGGCTGGGATGAGTCAGATGGTGGGGCTGCGGATCGTGCTACCATCATCGCTGCTCTGGCAAGTCTGTCTTTGGAGTCCAGAACCCGCGCAGACGGCGTGAACTGGCTCAATGGACCCACGGGGAATGCAATTGCTGTGCCCGCGGGCGCAAAAACCATGATCATTCGCCCTATTGCATCGAATGCATACTTTCGATTTGGCAACAGCACCGTGACTGCTGCTGCCCCCACTGGGGCTGTTTCAGATGGCTCTGGAAGCAGGTTCCTGTTCGAAGGTGAAGCCATTCAGGTTGCCGTGGGAACCGCCACGCATTACGCAGTGGTGGCCACCGGGCTTGTGGAAGTTGACTGGTGGTTGTCATGAGCAAAGGCGGCTTCGTCCCCAACAACCAAATCGTTGCCCAGCAGGCAGCAGTCCTCGTTCAGCGCATGATGCTCGGCGCCGAGGATGCAGCAATGCTCATCCTCGGCGACAGCACCGGGGCCACCAACACCCGATGGGTTTACTTGCTGGCGCAGAGGCTCGGGGCGATGTTCCCAACGTGGACTGTTTTGTATCGCACATATAAAGATACGAATGACACCTGGAACTCCGCTGTGACACTCCAGACCGGCACGAGTGGCAGAACCCTGACCGTCTGGAACGGCAGCATCTCCGGCACGCAGGCATCCTACCCAGTGGCAACGCAGGCACGGTGGGCTGTGATGTCCTCAATGACTCCTCAGCTTGTGATGGTCAACTACGGGCACAATACAACGGGCGTCGGGGCCACTTATCGTGCCACACACTATGCCTTGATGCGCAAAGTGCAGGAAACATGGCCCAGCGCGGGGGTGATCTGTACGCTCCAGAACCCGAGGGGAACTGGGGATGCCGAGAGGACCAACCACCTGATCCGCATGCGGACAGTCATGGAGTTGTGCGCCTCAGAGGGGTATGGGTGCATCAACGTCACTCAGGCATTCCTGAATGATTCGTCCTATACAGCAAATCTGTTGCTGCCGGACGGCATCCACCCCAACGACAATGCTGGTTCGCCCCTCTGGGCCAATGAGGTTGCAAGGCACTTCAAGGCCAGCAGGCTCGTGGTCCCCCAGGCCCCTCCGATGCGGGAGACATGGCGTTTCATTCCGGCCTCGCAGTTTCTGGCCTCCGAAAATGCCCCCACTCTGGCGATTGCCAACACCATGCCTGCATGGACGATGGACCCGAGCACGCAGATGAGCGTCAATGCTGCTGTGGACATCCCATCACACTGGCAGTCATTTGATGTCCATTTCGTGTGGACAGTTGCTCTGGGCACAGGTTACACAGGCAGTAACAACGGCGTGGCATGGGAGGTCGGGCTGCAAAACCTTGGGACTGGCGGTTTCAGTGCGCCCATGCCTGCCTCGGGTGCAAGTGGGGTTTTCAGTGCGCCGGGTGGGGTCGTCGCCGGAGTGGCCCCAAACCAAGGGAGTGCCTACCCCACTGTGTGGACCCGTGTCGCCACCAACCAGAGTGCCAGTTACAGACCCATCGGACTGAGAGCAAGGCGCGTGGCAGCAGACGCGCTGGACACCGTGACCACCAATGTGTTCCTCCTCGGGGTGCTGCTGGTCCGTGCGTCCTGATAATCCTTTAAGGTAATTCCCCTCTGGTTTCGACCAGAGGGTTTTTTGTTCCTTAAATCATTACATTTATGACAGCCATTTAATAAACTGAGACAACCTTTCAGCAACCCCTGCATGTTTATAATTCACTCAACCATATGGACTTCTATCGCCTTATCCATACCCCACGCCTGTTTGATTTTGCAGTTGTGAACGCCACAAAAAACAAAGCCCTCGATGACCTGCTGGTGCTGCTGCATTCCAGTGGCCAGCGCTCCACGACCCTTACGGCCCGCATGGGTTGGGTGCTTTTTCAGCTCCAGAGGGATGAGGAGGCCCGTGACCTGCTCGACACCGTGGCTCACACCTTGCTTGGGCGTGGGTATCTGGCCCGGGTGCTTTACGAGTTTGCCCCCAGCCCGCACCTGTGGGAGATGTACCTCCAGTGGACCATCTCCCAAATCGATGGGGCAGCAGCAGACAGCATCGAGGATGTTGAAGGGATTGCCCACCTGAACATTGCAGCAGCAACCTTTCTGATTGGTTTGAAGCGGGAGGATGAGGCCCTGCCGTTCCTGCAGGAAGCGGAATCGAATTCAAAAATGATTGGTTTGGCGAGTGTGAACATGAATGCAAAATACCAGCGGGCGAGGAGGCTTTGGGCTCAGGACCGTTACTCTGAAGTGGCTCCTTTGTTGAGTGAGATCGCCACATCCACCGGAGGATCTCAGCATGTGGTGGACACCAGCACCCGGCTGTTGTTCTGGGCGTGCCTGCTGGGTGGGGCTGACCTCCCTGAGGGGGCTCCTGCGGATGTGCAGGCTGCATTGAAGACGCTGCAGTCCGGTGAGCGCCGTTTTGGGGTGCATGATGCTGAACTCAAGAGCGTCACGGAGTCCTGGGCGGATTGCAGGAGGCTTTTGACGTTCTTGGCGCAGAAGTTCCCCTTTCAGCGTGGGAAACGCACGGTCAGCACAGCCAATGCCATGTTGCAGCAGGTGCTTGCGCATCAGGAAGCCCAGAGCCCGAATGTGTACCGGAATCCGATGGTGTGCATGATGCGCCTGCTGGCCCTCGCTGCCCTCAGGAAACCTGAGGCTCTGGAGGAAGCCCGGAGCCTACAGGGTTATGATTTGTATGACATGCAGGTGCTGCACTGCATGCGGTCTCTGGCGCTCATTCAGGCGAGTGTGGGGATGCAGGAGTGCTTGTTTTCCCGTGAGGACGTGCAGGCTTTGTTGGGTGGGTGGCAGAAGTGCAGCACCAGCCAGCGTCAAATGCTGACGTTATATATGTGGGAGTTTTGCCCTTCTGTGCCGTTCATCGTGGCGGACCATGGGGGCTTGAATGTGTTCCCCTTGAAGTCGCATCCTGTTGCGCACATCGAGGAGGCTGTCATGGTGGTGAACCATCAGGTTGTGCCGTTGCCCCGCATCAGCTTGTCGCGGTATGTGGCTGCTGGTCCGTGCGGCGAAGTGCTGGAGTTGGATTTGAAGAAGCTTGCGGAAATGTACCCAGAGGGCGTGGCTTACCGGGTGCATGTGGAGGAATGGGCAGGCCCAGTGCGAAAGTGGTTTAATCTCGCGCTGTTGGACTCTGTGGCCCTGAGGGATGTGCGTTAATCTGGGGTATGCAAAAGACCAAAAAACCCTTTATCGGTGTGGTGCTCGTGGTTAGCCTTCTCATTGCCTGTGGTCAGGCATCCGGTCCTTTGAAGCCGGTTTATCAGCCTATGGGCGGTCCAACTGAACCTTGCTCCAGATGCTGATTTTTTTGGCCCCTTGTTTTGTACATCTGTGAGAAATTCCCCCATTTTTTGAGCGAGTAGAATCTACTCGCTCATTTCTGTAGGGCAGTGCCCTGATGCTTTTTATGTTGACGGCATACCTGTAAAATGAAAAGGAACAAAAACAAAACAGTCGCGGACGTAAGCTGGGGAGCTCACCGCGACTGGACCCGGAGGTCAACCCTATGATGTCAGATTCGTTACACACTGCGCAACCCATTATGAGAAAGCCCCTCGTCGATGACTGCGACAATTGTGGAAAGCCCGGAGCCCTCAAGCTCCCAGAAGGGCCAGACGCACTCGGCCACCACTACTGCCCTGACTGCCTCCCAGCCATCACCATGGCCCGCGCAGCCGAAGACCAACTCCGAAGCCTCCTCTCCCCCATCCTCGGGGCATGGCAGGCCACATGGAGCCAGCACCTCCCAGCAGAAACCCTCGCTGAAATCCAGCGGGACACCCTCAGCCAACTCAACCCAGCCTGAACCCCCAAAAACGCACCCCCGGTTTGACAGCCGGGGGTGTTTCCATAGTGACACTGTAGTGACAAAACCGGGGGAAAAGTGGGATATGAACTGCCGTCAGATGGTGAAGCTCATGTACACTAAAACTGCCTTGGTCGTGTATAACCACTATTGACATTCGGTCGGCCAAGAGATTAGATGATCAAGCAGCAACGTGCATCTGTATTCTGATCCCACCAGAGCACCGTTCTGAAAACATCGGAGGTATCAACCATGGAAAAAGTCGGTAAGCAACAACTGATTCAAGTGATCGCCGAAAAAGCCGGTGTCAGCAAAAAAGACGCAGGCGAAGTCATTGACTCCATGCTGGAAATCATTGTTGAGGCCCTTAAGGAAGGCAAGACCGTCGGTCTGCCCGGTTTTGGCACCCTCTCTGTGGTTCCCACCAAAGAGCGTCAGGCCGTGCGTCCCGGCACCACCGAGCGCATCACCGTTCCTGCTGGCAAGAAAATCCGTTTCAAAACGGCCACCAGCCTGCAAGACAACCTGTAAACCACAGGACCCGAAGAAGCCTGCACAAGCAGGCTTCTTTTTTGTTTCACCTCTGCAACTTGAAAGCAAATTTCATATCAAACCCACCAAAACACATCAAGTCATCAAAAAGCAAAGAGACTGTCAAAGAAAACAGTCTCTTGAACGCCAGCATATGGAGGCTGGTCTCCTGCCTGAAGGGTGTAACAGGTTCAGACATCCACATCAGACATTGTTGTTGTTTGAATTATAATCCCGGACCAACCCACAAATGTATATTCCGCAAACATTTTCAGCACATCAGGATGGCAATTTGCATCAATTTTACCGATTCGATCAGGAAAGGGGGATTTCAAAATCAACCTCCGTTTGGCCCCGGACCTGTCGGAAAACCTCAGGTTTGGCAGGGTTTGTAAGCCCACCCACGCAGTCCCCTCAAACAAAACGCTTCTCAGACAGACGTGTTACAATCCCGGTACGGATGGATGGAAACTTTTGAAACCCTGACTGCGTAGTGGGTCTATGAACAGCCAGCATGATGCATGCTGTCCAGCCATCAACACGGGAGGAACTCACATGATCAATTTGACCAAAGGACAGAGCATCAACCTGAAAAAAGAAGGCCCCGGCGGCCTGCAAAGAATTCACCTCGGATTGGGCTGGGATGTGGCCAAACCCAAAGGCCTGTTCGGGCGCTTCGCTGCCCCAGAGAGCATTGACCTGGACGCCAGTGCAGCAGTTTTTGATGCACAGGGCAACCACGTCGACACCGTCTGGTTCCGCCAGTTGCAAAGCAAAGACGGCAGCATCCGCCACTCTGGCGACAACCTCACCGGTCAGGGCGACGGCGACGATGAAGTGATCACCGTGGACCTCACCCGCCTGCCTTCCAACGTGACCCAGATTGTGCTGGCGGTGTCCAGTTTCCGGGGTCAGAACTTCTCCAAAGTGGAAAATGCTTTTTGCCGTGTGGTCAATGCAGACAACAAACAGGAAGCTGCACGCTACAACCTGAGCGCCACCGGAAACCACACCAGCATCATCATCGGCAAACTGCAACTGGTCTCTGGCGAATGGACCTTCAAAGCCCTCGGAGAGATGACCAACGGGCGCACCGTTCAAGACATTGCCAACGACATCCGCCGTGTGCTTTAAAGCACGGGGTTTGCAGGATCTGCGGATAAGATAAAAACATGCAAAAACTGGTCCCCGGACAGAAAATCAAACTTTCGGATGTGACATCTGCTTTGCAACTCACCATTGACGTGCAGGTGCAGGGTTCATCCAGTGCCTATGACATCAGTTGCTTTCTGCTGAATGAACAGGAAAAACTGCCTTCCGACGACCATGTGGTGTTTTACAACAACCTCCAGTCTGCCGGGCAGGAAGTCCAACTGACCCAGAGGGACAGTTACAGTTCGCAGTTCCAGCTGGATTTGTCCAGAATGCCTGCAAACATCAAGCGTCTGGCTTTCACCTGCACCACCGACGACGGCAAAACCTTCCGGGACATCAAAACCGGAAGGGTGCGCGTTTCGCATGCCGGAGAGGTGCTGCTGGAATTTGTTTTCACAGGCCAGCACTTCAACCTCGAAAAAGCCGTGATCCTTGCGGAAATCTACTTCAAGGATGTCTGGCGTTTCGGGGCGTATGCACAGGGCTTCATTGGTGGCCTTGAAGACCTTGTGAAACACTACGGTGGTACAGTGGCCAGACCTGCTCCAGCCCCTTCACCTGCACCCATTCCACCTGCTCCACCAACCCCTCCAGCAAGGCAAGAGCCCACCCCAGCCCCGAGTGTGAACCTCAAGAAAATCACCCTTGAGAAACGTGGCGACTCGGGCAAGGTGAATTTGCGCAAGGATGGACGCAAGCAACCCATCCACATCAACCTGAACTGGGACCAGAAAGGCAAATCTGGCGGAGGGGGCCTCTGGAGTTTGCTGCCCGGGCAGTCCAGCAACCAGAGCAGTGCAGACCTTGACCTCGGGTGCATGTTCGAGATGCAAAACGGCTACAAAGGGGTCATTCAGGCGCTCGGGAACACCTTCGGGGCCAAAGACACCGTGCCGTACATCCATCTGGACAAAGACGACCGCAGTGGCCAGTCTCAGGACGGCGAGAACCTGCTGGTTTTGCGTCCAGACATGATCAAACGGGTGGTGGTCTTCGCTTATATTTATCAGGGGGTGTCCACCTTTCAGGATGTGGGAGGCCGCATGCGGATCACCGACGATCAGGGCAACGAAATCCACCTGAAACTGGACCAACCCGACCCCACCCAGCGGTTCTGTGCCATTTGCAGCATCACCAACACCGGAGACCACATCGAGGTCACCAAAGAAGAACGTTATTTCCGGGGTCATCAGGAAACCGATCAGCATTACGGCTTCGGGTTCCGCTGGCAGTCCGGTCAAAAATCTTGATCCACAGCACCATTGGAGGATGAAATGGCAATCAATCTCAGCAAAGGCGGAAACATCAACCTCAGCAAGGAAGCCCCCGGTCTGCGCAAAGTGCGCATTGGCCTCGGGTGGGACGTGCGGGCCACCGACGGCGCAGCCTTCGACCTCGACGCCATGGCTTTGCTGGTGAAAGAAGATGGCAAGGCCAGCAGCGATGCGGACCTGATCTTCTACAACAACCTCAAGCACGGCAGTGGTGCAGTGGAACACACCGGAGACAACCGCACCGGTCAGGGCGAGGGAGACGACGAGAGCATTCTCGTGGAGCTGGCCCGCGTGCCTGCACAAATCCAGCGCATCGTGGTCTCGGTGAGCATTCACGATGGCCTCTCCAGAGGGCAGAACTTCGGCCAGATCCGCAACGCCTTCATCCGCGTGGTGGACGATGAAACCGGCACCGAAGTGGCCCGTTACGACCTTTCAGAAGACGCCAGCACCGAAACCCTGATGGTGTTTGGTGAACTGTACCGCCACAACGCAGACTGGAAATTCCGCGCCGTTGGTCAAGGTTACCGCGAAGGGCTGGAAGCCTTCTTGCGCAACCACGGCTTCAACGTTTGAACATCCATCCGCATTCCTCTTCAAGCCATCACTCACTCAATTTCAGGAGGGCAACATGCCAGTAAGTCTCAGCAAAGGTGGAAACGTCAGTTTGACCAAAGAAGCTCCCGGTCTGACCAGCATCACAGTGGGTCTGGGTTGGGACGTCCGCAGCACCGACGGGGCCGCATTTGACCTTGATGCCAGCGCTTTTTTGCTTGGCGAAAATGGAAAAGTTGCTTCTGACAGCGACTTCGTGTTCTTCAACAACAAGACCAGCACCGATGGAAGCGTGGAGTACGGCGGAGACAACCGCACCGGTGAGGGTGCAGGCGACGACGAAACCGTCAAAGTGGACCTGACCCGTGTTCCCCAGAACGTGACCCGCATCGTGATTGCCGTGACCATCTATGATGCAGAAGGCCGCCGTCAGAACTTCGGCATGGTCCGCAACGCTTACGCACGTGTATTAAACAATGCAGGCGGTTCGGAAATTGCCCGTTATGATCTCAGTGAGGACGCCAGCACCGAGACCGCCATGATCTTCGCTGAAGTGTACCGCCACAACAGCGACTGGAAATTCAAAGCCATTGGTCAGGGCTACAACAACGGTCTGCGCGGCCTTGCGCTGGACTTTGGTGTGAACGTCGGCTGATTTTCAGCCCTCTCTTGCCCCCGCGCCCGAGAGCCACACCCAGGGGTGCGGGGGCAAACCTTGGTGTAAGGTTGTAAAGCTGCCTGCAGTGGAAGAGGCTGGGAACCGCTCAGCTGTATCAGGCCGCTTGTGAAAGGAAAAGATGTTGCGTCGCGAGTTTGGTTTTGCTTTTGTGGTGACTGTGGTGTGTTTGGTGGGGGCCTTTTATTACGGCCTCCAGACCGGCAACATGTCCACGGCCCTTTCGTTTCTGCTGATTGCCCTGATTCTGGGCGTGATGGAAGTCTCCCTGAGCTTCGACAACGCCGTGGTGAACGCCAGTGTCCTCAAGAACATGAGTCCGGTCTGGCAACAGCGCTTCCTGACATGGGGCATCCTGATTGCCGTGTTCGGCATGCGGTTCATCTTCCCGATTGTGATTGTGGCGGTGGTGGCCAAACTGGGTTTCTTTGAAGTGGCCCAGCTGGCTTTCAACAATCCATCGGAGTACGCCAAGCACCTGAATGAGGCACACGTGCCCATTTCGGCGTTCGGTGGATCTTTCTTGATGCTGGTGTTCCTGAAATACCTGATGGACCCAGAGAAGGAAATCCACTGGCTGGGTTTCATCGAGCGCCCTCTGGCCAAAATTGGCCGTCTGGACACCATTCAGGTGTTCATCACCGGTGCACTTCTTCTGGGCTTGGTGAATTACGCCGTGCACCCCGAGGAGAAAATGGCTGCTCTGACCGCAGGGGTGGTGGGCATCCTGACCTACATCTTCATTGACGCTCTGGGGGGCCTTTTTGACGCCGATGACATGGCCGCCAAAGCAGGGGCTGCAGGTCTGACCGCTTTCATTTACCTGGAAGTGCTGGACGCCAGTTTCTCTCTGGACGGCGTGATCGGTGCGTTTGCCATCACCAAAGAAGTGGTGGTGATTGCCGCAGGTCTGTGCATCGGTGCAGTCTTCGTGCGTTCCTTGACCCTGATGCTGGTGAAAAAAGGCACCTTGCAGCAGTACGTGTTCCTGGAGCACGGCGCACACTACGGGATTGGGGCTCTGGCCATCATCATGCTGCTGAGCATGAACCACGACATCCACATCCCCGAGGTGGTCACCGGCTTGATTGGTGTGGGCTTCATTGTGGCTTCGGTGCTCTGGTCCATGCGTTACCAGCGGCAGAATCCGCAGCTGGGCGAGTAAAATTCAACGGTTCCCAAGGCGAGGCATCCCCTCGCCTTTTTTGTGCTCTTCGCAGCACTGCGGAACGGTTTTGCCAGAGGCAGCGTAAACAAGACCGGGCGCACATGCCATACAATCAAACCACCGTTTCAAAGGCCCACCAAAGTGGGTCAGAAGGACAAACATGAAAACACGCGTCTGGTTCAACAAGGGTTTCAGTGTGCTGCACCATGTGATTGCAGCCATGCACAGCACAGCACAATGGGAGATTTACGCCACCCACACCTCCAATGATGCCCCGATGCTTTACGGCCCATGGCACCACGAACTTGAACCCAAAGGGCTGGTGGGTTCTGCCTACGTTCAGTGGGCACTGGATTACTGCAAAAAGCACCGCATTGAGGTGTTCTTTCCCTCCAAGGAAAAGAGCATCGTCAAGAAGCATGAAGCGGATTTTGAAGCTCTGGGCACCCGGCTGGTGGTGGCCGCATCACCAGAGACCATCAAACTGCTGGACCACAAAGCAGATTTTTTAAAGGCTTTTCCCACCGAAATTTGCCCCATTCCCGACTGGCGCACCTTTCACACCCTCGATGAATTCAACCAGAGGGTCGAAGAACTGGGAGGGGAAACCGAACCCCTGTGCTTCAAACCCAGTGTGGGCATTTATGCCAGTGGCTTCAGGATGCTGCGACGCCGCAGCCGCATGACCTTGTTGCTCGGGAATGAGCTGTACGCCATGAGCTACACAGAAGCCAGAGAGTACTTCGGGAACAACAAAAAATTCACCGAAATGCTCCTGATGCAGCTTTGCGAAGGCACCGAGCGTTCGATTGATTGCCTTGCCCTTGACGGCGAACTCGCCCAGTACGTGATTCGCACCAAAAGTCAGGAAGGCAGCAGCCAGTTCAGCGAAGAGAACCCCGAGGTGGAACAGATTGTGCGCGACATCACCCGCCATTACCGCCTGAGCGGGATTTTCAACATGCAATTGAAAGACCGTCAGGGGGTGCCCAACATGCTGGAAATCAACCCAAGGCCCAGTGGCGGCATCCACATGAGCATCACCGCTGGCCTGAATTACGGGCATTACGCTGCACTCCTTGCACTGGGCAGAATCCAGCCCCATGAAGTGCCTGCCCCGAGGCGCAATGTGCACATGATGGCGTTCAGCTCCAGCTTGCTGGTCAAAGAAGACGTTCTGGAGGAGCAGCATTGAAGCGCAGCACCGTTGAGTTGCCCTCGGGCACTTTGCAGATTGAACTGCATGAAGAGCAGGTGCCTCTAGAATCCATCACCACCTATGCGGTCCGGCAGAATCCCAGACGGGGGTTCTTGTTTGTCAGCAAGATCCTCGGGAAGCACTTGCCGGTCAGGCCCTCTGAAGCCCTGAAGCACCACCGTTTTCTGGCCACTTCACTGCCTGCACAGGCAGAAGGTCCGGTGCTGTTCATCGGGATGGCAGAGACCGCCACTGGTCTTGCCACCAGCATCTTTGAGGAGTACAGCAAAGCCTCTGGCCGTCAGGACGTGCTGTACCTGCCTTCCACCCGCTACCGTCTGGGAGACCGGAGCACCTTGCAGTTTCAGGAAACCCACTCGCATGCCACCGACCACCTGATTTACCCTCCAGAGTCTGGTCCCAAAAAAGACCTCTGGGATGGGGCAAAAACCCTCGTGCTCATTGACGATGAAATCACCACCGGAAAAACCCTGAAGGCCCTGACCCACACTTTGAAAAGGCAACTTCCTGGCCTGAGGGAGGTGCATCTGGTGTGCTTCACCAGTTGGCTGGACCTGCCAGAGGAGGTGCTTTTGGAGGAGTTCGGTTTGCCGGTCACCATCCACGCTCTGGTCAAAGGCAACATGGCTTTTGAGGCCAATCCGGATTTTTCTCCGCCTGAGCTGCCCAAAGTGATCGGCAATGGCGAGGACAAAGCCCCATTGATCCGGCATGAGTATGCCCGTCTGGGACGCCTGCCTGCCACCGAACACCTGCCAGAGGAGGTGCAATCTCTGGTGGATAACCTGCCCATGCAGGAGAAACCCATTCTGGTTCTGGGCACCGGAGAATTTGCTTTTGAGCCTTTGCGGTTTGCACTGGCGCTGGAAAACAAAGGACACAGGGTGGTTTTTCACACCACCACCCGCAGCCCGATTCTGCCCGGCGAGGTGATTCAGGACCGTCTGGAATTCATGGACAATTACGGGGACCAGATTCCCAACTACCTGTACAACCACCGCCCAGAGCAGTACAGCCGGATTTTCGTGTGCTTTGAGACCCTGCCCACCCAGCAAGATCAGGATTTGATGGAACTTTTAAAAGCAGAGGCGGTTTACTTTTGAGGTCACCATGCTGATTTTCACCGATCTGGACGACACTTTTCTGCAAACCGAACGCAAACTGCACCTCAGGCAAAAACCCTCTGAAACCCCAATCAATGTGGTGCAGGAGGGCTCTGGGGTGAAACCCACCTTCACGCTGGACCACCAGAGGAGGTTTTTGAGGTGGCTGGAACAGGGCAACGTGATTCCCGTGACCGGAAGGGACCGCCGGGGTTTTGAAGCCCTCAGGCTTGCATGGGGCACGCACGCCATCTTGAACCACGGAGCCACCCTGCTGGAGAAAACAGCGGAGGGATGGCAACCGGAACAGGAATGGACCGAACGCATGCAGCAGGAAGCCAGCACTTACCGGGAAATGCTGGAAACCGCCATCCGGCTTCTGACCGAACACGAGCCGGACGCCAGCAAAATGTTTCATCGCATCATCCATGAAGGGGAGCTGCCAATTTGCACGGTCAGCAAAGTGCGCTCCTTGCCAGAGGACGCCTTAAGTGAAGCTCTGGAGAAAGTCAGACCCTTTCTGGAAGGCAAGTTTTACGTGCACCTGAACAGCAACAACCTGTCTTTCATTCCCGATGCTGTGCGAAAAAAGCATGCGGTTCTGTATCTGCAAGAGAAGCTGGGAAGTCCCCTGTCTGTGGGAATTGGAGACAGCCACACAGACCTGGAGTTCATGCAGGTGTGTGATTTCTGGATGACCCCGCAAAACAGCCAGATTCAAAAACTGCTGGAGCACCCATGAAAAGCCCAACCTTGCAAACCAGTTACGATGCACAGGACGTGACTTTTGTGCTGCGTCAGATTGAAATGGAAACCGTCTCTCTGGAAGAAAAGGAAAGGCGCATCCAGTCTGGAGAAAGCCATTACAGCGAAATGCTCTCCATCGAAGCACCGCCCAAAGCCGATTACCTTGCCCTCTACCATCAGGCGGTCCAGAGGCACGCCGAAAGGGTGGCCCGAGACATCCGGCAACTGGCTGCCAAACTGGTGCACGACACCCCGGAAGCCCAGACCCTGATTCTGGTCAGTCTGGCAAGGGCAGGTACGCCTGTGGGTGTGCTTTTGACCCGGTTTTTGCGGGCCTGTGGTCATGCAACAGAGCATTACAGCGTCAGCATCATCCGTGACAGGGGGCTGGACCTGAATGCCCTGCAATACATCCTGCAAAAACACCCCGAGGACGGGCAACACCTGCGTTTCATTGATGGCTGGACCGGAAAAGGGGTGATTTCAAGGGAACTGCAAATCAGCATCGACCGCTTCAATGCAGAAAATGGCACTTCCCTATCCAGTAACCTTTATGTGCTGGCAGACATCTCTGGAACGGCATTTTATGCGCCCACCCACGAAGACTACCTGATTCCCCACGCAGTGCTGAACGGAACCGTCTCTGGGCTGATCAGCCGCACGGTGCGTCAGGCCGCAGATCACGCTTCAGGTGAATTCGATGGGGCCATGCATTTGCCCCACCTGACCGCCCAGGACGAAACCCTCACCTATCTGGGCCTGATCGAGGAGCACCACCCTGAGCCTCCCATCTTGCCGGAACTTCTCTCCTCCCCCTCGCGTAACAAAGAGATGTTGAGGTCAGCATCCCTGAAGTGCCTGCAAGAATTGCAGCACCAGTACGGAGAAAGGCCCCTCAATTACATCAAACCCGGTGTGGGAGAAAGCACCCGGGTGATGCTCAGGAGGGTGCCCGAGCTTCTGGTGGTTCAGGACATCAACCACAAGGATGTGCAACACCTGCTGGATCTGGCCCAGAAACGGAATGTGAAGGTGCTGGAAAAGGTAGACTTACCGTATCAGTCCGTGGCCCTGATTCGACCACTGCTGAAAAATGAAGACATATAGAAAGGGGTACAACATGAGTTTTTTCAATCGACTGAAAGGTGCAGCCCAATCCCTCGCCGGAGACCTGCAAAAAGCAGGCAAACAGTTCATGAACCGCGAGTTCGCTGAGGGCAGCATGGCAGCCTGTGCATTGATCGCCGCTGCAGATGGCAAAATCGATCCCTCTGAGCGCAGCAAGACCGCCCAGTTCATCATGAGCAACTCGATGCTGCAATCTTTTGATGTGGCCACCCTCAAGCAGAAATTTGATTTTTATTGCGGAAAACTCGAACAGGACTTTGATTTCGGCAAAATTGAAGCGATTCAAGCGGTGTCCAAACTGAAAAGCAAACCGGACGCCGCCCGCGCAGCGGTGCAAGTCGCCGTGGTGATCGCCAACGCAGACGGCAATTTCGATGAGCATGAACGACGCGTTCTGAAAGAAATTTGCAACGCTGTGGCCATCGACCCGGCAGAGTTTGGTGCTTGAGAGGACGGGAAACCACCCTGATGCACGCACTTGAACTGGGAGCATCCCTGTACGTGCCCGGAACCCACAGCCAGCTCTTGGCTGTGGCCAACCGGGAAAAATACCCTTCTTTGCGTTCGGTGATTCTGTGCACCGAAGATGCTGTGTTGCTGCAGCACCTTCCAGAGGCCCTTCAGAACATCCAGAGGGTCCTGAAAGACCTGCAAGACACCGACCTGAAGGTGTTCATCCGGCCCAGAAACATCGTGGTGCTGCAAACCCTGCTGGACTTCGAAGGCATCGAGAAGGTGCAGGGTTTTGTGCTGCCCAAAGTGGAACCGCAAAACCTGCCGCTCTGGATGGGCACCCTCAAAGGCACCGCGTTCAGCATCATGCCGACCCTGGAGACCCGCACGGTGTTTGACCGCAGCGCTCTGGAAGAGTTGCGTTCGATGCTCTTGGCCCAGCAACACCGGGTGTTGTCTTTAAGAATTGGCGGAAATGACCTGCTGGGTCTGCTCAACATGCGACGCAGCAGAGGGGTCAGTGCCTACCAGACCCCTCTGGGCTCTTTGATCAACCAGTTGGTGTTGCACTTCAAGCCCTACGGCTTCAACCTGAGCGCTCCGGTTTATGATTTCACCGACGATGCCGACACACTGATTCAGGAAACCCGCATGGACTTGCAGTACGGACTGTTTGGCAAAACCGCCATTCACCCCTCACAGGTGCCGATCATTGAGAGCCTGTACCGGGTGACCAGCACCGATCTGGAGATGGCCCGGGCCATTCTGGCCACGGACGCACCCGCAGTCTTCAAGTTTGGAGACGCCATGTGCGAACCGGCCACCCACAGCAACTGGGCGCAACAGGTGCTGGACCGCTTCGAGGTGTACGGCATGGAACCCGGCAGCATCCAGCTTCAGGCAGCCAACGACTGAATCCCCGTTCAAAATCCAACCTTCAAAATCCAAAGTTCAAAAATCCAACACCACAAGCAAAAGCTCTGGTTCTGCCAGAGCTTTTGCTGTGCAGCTTCCTGTTTTGCCCGCCCTTCAACCTTTAAAATCAGAACCATGTCTGCCATCGAAAAGATTTTGAAACGCAAACCTTCCAGAAAAACCGTTCGAAACACCCTCTCTGGTTTTTTCATTTTTACGGGCATCATGCATTTCCTGCTGCCCAAACCTTTTTTGTCGATCATGCCCAAATGGGTGCCTTACCCTGAAGCTGCCGTGGCGGTCAGTGGTGTTGCCGAAGTGGCAGGAGGCGCTGCCCTGCTGGGCAAAAAATACCGCAAATGGTCGGTGCCGTGGCTGATTTTGCTGCTCATTGCGGTTTACCCGGCCAACATCCACATGGCCCTCAATGCCGACAAATACCCGGTGCCCAAATGGATCGCCTGGGCCAGACTGCCCTTTCAGCCCCTCCTGATCTGGCTGGTGTGGTGGTCTGCCCAGAAAGACAAACCCGAGGAATAAACCCTCGGGCTGCTGGATGGTTCACTGTATTTCAAGCACAGGTCAAAAACAGGCCAGAGCCACCTGCATGCACAGGAAAATCTGGTTGTGGTCTTCTTTGGTTTTGGGGCCACGCTTCCACTGATCCAGTGCTTCTGTGACAGCTTTCAGGCAGTGGGCTTTGTACAGCTGAAAACGCACCGGCAAGAAATCGTCCTCTTTCCGCTTGAGGTTGAGGGGCTCACCGGTGCTGCTGCGGGTCTTGCGGCCAATCCTGACCGCTGTCCGGTACAGCAATTGATAGATTTTTTGCACCTGCTGGTCCACATCAGGACGGTGCAGCAGGTGAATGACACGTTTGAGGTCCCTCTGGACCGGATCGAACCACTCCACCCTTCCAGACTAACCCGACAGTGTTACAGAAAACTGACAAAGGGGCACATAAGCGGTCAGCATTCAGCCATCAGCGGTCAGTGAAAAACCTCCCAGAGCCTTTGGCTTTCGCAATCAACAATCCGAAACAGAGTTGATTGCCCAATCAGTGAGGTTGCGCCAAGCCTCGCTGGTTTCTGTTTTTTCAAACCATCGCCAAAGCTTTTGTTGCTGAAAGCGGAATGCTGATGGCTGACCGCTTTCTACATTGCAGCCACCATTTCAGCACCTTCCATCACCCGTTGATGATTTCCCCACCGTTGGGGTGAAGCACCTGCCCGGTCATGTAACTGCTGTCCTGAGAGGCCAGAAACACAAAACAGGTGGCCACTTCGCTGGGTTGACCGGGGCGTTTGAGTGGGGTGTTTTCACCAAATTTCTCAACTTTGTCCTCTGGGAAGGTGGAAGGAATGAGTGGGGTCCAGATCGGGCCGGGGGCCACCCCATTCACCCGGATGCCTTTCTCTGCCAGCATGCCTGAGAGGGAACGGGTGAAGGCCACAATCGCCCCTTTGGTGGAGGAGTAATCGACCAGAGCAGGGCTGCCCCTGTAAGCCGTGACCGAAGTGGTGTTGATGATGGTCGAGCCTTTTTTGAGGTGAGGCATGGCCGCACGGGTCAGGAAGAAGTAACCGAAGATGTTGGTGCGGAAGGTTTTCTCCAGTTGCTCAGGGGTGATCTTCATGAAGTCTTCCTGTGGCGTTTGCTCTGCGGCATTGTTCACCAGAATGTCCAGTTTCCCGAAGGTTTCCAGTGTGCGCTCCACGGCCTGTTCGCAGAACTCGGGTTTGCCCACGTCGCCAGAGAGCAGCAAGCACTTGCGGCCCTGTTCTTCAACCATTTTCCGGGTGTCTCTGGCGTCCTGGTTTTCTTCAAGGTAGATGATGGCAACGTCTGCCCCTTCTGCTGCGAAAGCCACGGCCACAGAACGACCAATGCCCGAGTCTCCGCCTGAGATGATGGCGACCTGTCCTTCCAGTTTTCCTGCGGCTTTGTAGTTGGGGCTGATGACCTCGGGCTGGGGTGTCATCTCGCTCTGGTGTCCGGGTTTTTCCATCGGTGTGTCTTTCATGGCTCAGTACCCGACAAGTTTGGGGAACAAAAGCTGAAGGCCTTCCAGTAAAGCCCACAATGGCTTCCTGAATAACTCCAGCAGCAGAGAAATCCCCACCCGAAAGACACTCCGGGCCAAACGACCATGTTTCTTTTTTGGAATCTGAACCCTTTCGCCCAGTTTCACCGCCCACACGAACACCACTGCCAGTAGGCACACCAAACGTTCCAGGTGCCGAGCATCCGTCATGTGGGTGTTCTCCAGCCGAAAACCCAGAGACTTGAGGTTCTTGAAAAGACATTCAATCCGGAACCTTTTCAAATAACGTTCAAGCAAAA
>NZ_JQKG01000013.1 GCF_000745915.1 Deinococcus misasensis DSM 22328 | reverse complement strand
TGGGTGCTGTTCCTGATCATTCTGGCCATCACCCTGCTGAACAACCTGATCTTCGGCAAAGCTGCCAGAGCGGAGGCTTAACCCATGAGCGTCACCCTGCAAAAACCCGACAAAGTCCGTTCGTTGTCCCAGCGTTACCTGGGAAGCAAAATTGCCCTGAACGTGGTGCTGTTGCTGCTGGCGATTTTCACGATGTTCCCGTTGTACTTCATGTTCGTGTTCGCCACGTACAGCAAAGAAACCATGTTCCAACTGCCTGTCCACGTGTGGTTCGGCGCAGACACCCCCCTCAACTTCCAGATCCTCATCGACAAAACCAACTTCTGGCGGGCCTTCTGGAACAGCACCTACCTCTCCCTCATGAGCGTCGCCCTCACCCTCTTCTTCTGCTCTCTGGGGGGTTACGCTTTCGCCATGTACGACTTCAAAGGCAAAAACGGCATGTGGGGCATGCTGATTGCCACCATGATGATCCCCGGCACTTTGGGACTGGTTCCCTTCGTGATCATCATGAACCAGATCGGTTGGGCCGGTGATCCCAAAGCCCTGTACATCCCCGGTGCAGCCAGTGCGGTGGGCATCTTCATGATGCGTCAGTACATCGCCTCCTCCATCCCCAAAGAACTCATGGAAGCCGCCCGGATCGATGGGTGCAGTGAATTCCGGATTTACTGGAATGTGGTGCTGCCCCTCCTCACCCCCATGCTGGCAACTCTGGGCCTGACCACCTTCATTGGCTCCTGGAACAGCTTTTTGGGCGCTCTGGTGCTGCTCAGAGAGAGTGAGACATTCACTTTGCCGTTGATCCTGCGGAGTCTTCAGGGGGTTTCGACGGTGGAGTGGGGGGCGATGATGCTGGGGGCTTCGATCACCACCTTGCCTCTCTTGGTGATGTTCTTCTTCACTTCCCGTCAACTTGTCGCTGGCATCACCGCCGGTGCCGTGAAAGGATAAAAAAACACCATGACTGTAAAATCCCTCGCTCCATCTCAAGAAGTCATTTCCAACAGCCCGCCCCGTTTTCCAAAGGGCTTCATCTGGGGAACTGCCACTTCCAGTTTTCAGATTGAAGGGGCCGCCCACGAAGACGGACGCAGCCCTTCCATCTGGGACACGTTCTGCGCCACCGAGGGAAAAATCCTGGACCGCACCAACGGCGACATCGCCTGTGACCACTACCACCTCTGGGAACAGGACCTTGACCTGATCAAAAGCCTCGGGGTTCAAGCCTACCGCTTCTCCATCGCATGGCCCCGAGTGATCCCCACAGGCAAAGGTGCCGTCAACAGCAAAGGTCTCGATTTCTATGAGCGCATTGTGGATGGTCTGATTGCCCGTGGTCTGGAACCCCACGTGACCCTGTACCACTGGGACCTTCCCCAGTGCCTGCAAGACATCGGCGGCTGGGAAAACCGGGATGTGGCCTATTACTTTGCAGATTACGCTGCCGTGGTGGCAGACCGTCTGGGAAGCCGGGTCAAGAGCTACGCCACCTTCAATGAGCCATGGTGTGTCTCCATCCTGTCCAACGAACTCGGGCACCATGCACCCGGCAAGTTTGACCGGAAAGCCGCCCTGCAAGTGGCCCACCACCTGCATCTGGCCCACGGTCTGGCCATGTCCCGCCTGCGTGGCATGAACCTGACCTCAGATCTGGGCATTGTGCTCAACCTGACCCCTGCATATGCAGCCTCCGACAGCGAAGCCGACCAGCACGAGGCCACCATGAACGATGGCAGAACCAACCGCTGGTTCTTGGACCCCATTTTGCGCGGTGAGTATCCTCAGGATGTCTGGGAAGCTTACGAAGAAGAAGGCGTGCTGCCCACAGTATTGCCCGGCGATCTGGCAGTGGCCTCACAACCCATTGATTTCATGGGCATCAACTACTACACCCGCTCTTTTGTGAGTGTGGATGACAAGAAACTCCCAGAGGGCACCGAGTTCACCGACATGGGCTGGGAAGTGTTCCCTCAGGGCCTCAGCGACCTGTTGATTCGCCTGCACAACGAGTACAAGCTGCCTGACATCTACATCACCGAAAACGGTGCAGCTTACCCCGACCAGATGGCCGAAGATGGACACGTGCATGACACGGGACGCATCAACTACCTGAATTCCCACTTCAAGGCAGCACATGCCAGCCTTGAAGCCGGAGTGCCCCTCAAAGGTTACTTTGTGTGGTCCCTCATGGACAATTTCGAATGGGCTTTCGGGTACAGCAAGCGTTTTGGCGTGGTGTATGTGGATTACGAAACCCAGAAGCGCACACTCAAAGACAGCGCCCTCTGGTACCGTGACTTTTTGAAAGAACAATGATTCAAGCCTGAGGGGTTGGGCATCCATCTGGAGCCTGACCCCTCAAGCAATCGGCTGACAAATCCAGAAATCCCGTTTTTGGGACCCCGTAGGCAAGCCCCTCTCCTCCTCTCCCCTTCGGAGAATCCGGACAGATTCCGGCATTGCGGCAAATGCAGAATCTGACCGTTTGAATGACATCCGGTTCTCATCCCTTTCCATCCTTCAGTGAACGTCTGCGGTCGGAGCGGCAACCCACCGCAGACACTTTTTTTTGCTTGATTTTGCCTGCAGAGGCATCTGGAAACTTTCACACAGTTCAAGTGGAAAAAACGTACTCTTAGATCTGATGATTCGGTATGAAGTTGCACTTCCTTTGATCGTGCTTGCCATCCTCGGGGTGGGTCTGGTGGCCGTGAGTTCGGCTGCCACTCCGGCGGATTTCCAAAAGCAGTTGATGGGCATCGGGCTCAGCATGGTTCCGCTGGTGATGCTGTGGTTTTTTGGTCGGGAAAGGTTGTACCGCTTCTCCTTTGCGATTTATGGACTGGCGGTGTTGCTGTTGCTCGCAACCATGGTGATTGGCAAAGATGTCAACGGATCCAGAAACTGGCTGGTGATTGGGCCCCTGCAATTCCAACCCCTTGAGGTGGCCAAACTGGCTTTGATCATTTCTCTGGCGAGGGTCATGAAGGGCGGTTATCAGGGTCTGAAAAGTTATTTTCTACCTCTGGCCCTCTTTTTGCCTGTGATGGGTCTGGTCATCAAAGAAGACTTTGGTGGTGCGATGGTGCTCAGTGGCATTTTCGCGGGCATGATGCTGGTGTACCGGATCCCCATCTGGCACTTTCTGGCGGTGGTGGTGGCTGTGGCCATTGCCTTTCCCACCGTGGTTTACCCGAGGCTTCAACCTTACCAGCAACAACGCCTGACCATCTTCATCAACCCCATGCAGGATGCCCGCAACTTCGGATACCAGCAGGTGCAGGGCATGATTGCCATTGGCTCTGGTGGCTTGATGGGCAAAGGTTACAAGCAGGGCACCCAGACCCAGAATGGCTTTGTGCCTTTTGCCCACACCGATTTTATTTTTGCTGCCTGGACGGAAGAACAGGGCTTTGTGGGAGGGGTGTTCTTGCTGGTGCTGTTTGGTGCCCTGTTCTGGAGGTTGTCCATCATGGGCTCTGAAAGTCCTCACCTGCAAGACCAGTTGCTTTTCGCAGGGGTGCTGGGGCAGATGGGGGTGCAATCTCTGGAAAACATCGGAGCAGCCATGTCTTTGCTGCCCCTGACAGGGATCACCTTGCCTCTGGTGTCTTATGGACTGAGTTCCCTGATTTCGGTGATCACCACACTGGGCATGGCCTATGTGATCCACCGTGACCGATACAACAGCATCTGAAATCTGCATTGTGTTCTTTATCTTGATCCTCCTGCCTGTTCAGGAGGGTTTTTGTTGGGATAGGCCATCTCACCTACCCGAGATTGTGAGTTTCTGCGGCTTTCATCAGGCAAGCGTGGGGGTAAAGTATGGGCGAATTTTCAATTTCAGGAGTGAACACATGGAATACCGCAAACTGGGCAAAAGTGGACTGAAAGTCAGCGAGATCTCTCTAGGAGGCTGGGTCACCTTCGGCAATCAGGTCACCGACACCGACCTGACCCGTGAAATCCTCCTCAAAGCCTATGACTCTGGCATCAACTTCTTCGATCAGGCAGACATTTACGCCAACGGCAAATCCGAAGAGATGATGGGCAACGTGCTGAAAGAATTGCCCCGTCACCGTCTGGTGATTTCCAGCAAGGTGTACTGGCCGATGTCCGACGATGTGAACGACCGTGGACTGTCCAGAAAACACGTTCTGGAAAGCATCGACAAGTCCCTGAAACGCCTGCAGACCGATTACCTCGACATTTATTTTGCCCACCGTTACGATCCCGAGACCCCCATGGAAGAAATCGTGATGGCCTTCGATCAGGTGGTGCGCTCGGGCCGAGCCCTGTACTGGGGCACCAGCGAGTGGACCGCTGCCCAGATTGCAGAAGCAGTCGCTTTCGCCAAGGCCAATGGCCTGCACGCCCCAGTGGTGGAGCAACCCCAGTACAGCTTGCTGTATCGGGACCGTGTGGAAAAAGAAATCCTGCCTTACACCGATCCCCACGGCCTTGGATTGGTGGTCTGGAGCCCTCTGGGCATGGGCATGCTGACGGGCAAGTACGACAACGGCATCCCCGAGGGCACCCGCATGTCCATGAATGAGGGCTTTGCCAAGCGTCTGGTGACCGACAGCAACGTTCAAAAAGTCAAAGAATTGAAAAACATTGCAGATGAGCTGGGTCTGACCCGCAGTGAACTGGCTCTGGCATGGGTGCTCCGTCAGAAAGGGGTTTCCAGTGCCATCATCGGGGCCACCAAAGTCAGCCATGTGGAGGACAACATCAAGGCTGCTGGGGTCAAACTTTCCGATGAGGTGCTTGCCCGCATTGAAGCCCTCTTCCCTGCCAAAGAAAGCGTTTACTGAGTTCCATAAAACCACAAAGAGCAGCTTTTATAGCCTTTGACAAAAGAATAAAAGGATGTCTCTCTGGAAAAGGTTTCTTGAAACAGGAGGATTCGCCTGAATCCTCCTGTTTCACTGATAAACGCAGTAAAGCAGCTCTTTCTGTGTATTTTGTTGAAAAATTCAGTCCAGCACTTTGAGCAGTTCGGAAATGACGACCAGTTCGGTGTCGCTGACCTTGTTGGGCTCGGCATGGAAGAAATCTCCATCTCTGGCTGCACCTGCGACCCGGCTCATGACTTTCCCGAGGAAATCCCCGTAAGCGCGGTAGGCTTCGCTGTTGGTTTTGTGTTCCAGCAGGGCACGCACCTGTTGCAGTTGTTCCACCGTGCGGGCTTTGAGTTCACCGGCCTTGCCTGAGGGTTTCTGGTCCAGCAATCCACTTTCCAGCACAGCAGTTTTGAGGCGCACAATCAGGGCGTGGTCCTCTGGGTGCTCCTCAAAGCACTTTTCCAGCACCCGGTTCTCTTCACGCACCCCGGTGGGTCCAGAGAAATGGGCATGGGCCACCGTCAGGCCAGCCAGCACAGGGGTGGAAAACAGCACATTCCATTCTTGTTCGCTAAAACCGAATTCAGAAGCGTTTTGGGTCATACTTCACCCATCCTAATGGATTTGCATCCATGTGAACCGAAATTCATCACGCTGCTTCTGCAAGCATGTCCAGCCTGTGGCCACCCTTCAATGTTCAGGGTCCAGAGCACGGCACAGTTCGTCCATGACAGCCCGTTCTTGCACACTGATGTTGTCGGTCTGGTTGCCCAGAAGGCCCCCTTCTCGGGCAGCCCCGGCCACTTTGAGCATGAGGGTTTTGACGAATTGCAGGTAAGCTTGATGGGCCTCTGGATCGGTGCGCTCGGGGAGGACCGGAGCCAGTTTTTTCAGCGTGAAGAGGGCCTTCTCGCGCATTTCTTCAAAAGGGGTTTCACGCTCGGGGCCAATCAAATCCTGTGCCAAAATGGAAGCTTTGACCTCCTGCACCAGAGGGTGGTCTTGTGGGTGCCCTTCCATGAATTGACGCAATGATTTGAGTTCTTCGAGGGTGCCCAGCCAGCCGGAAGGGTGGGCATCCACCACCGTCAGGCCTGCGTAGACTGGAGCGGCACAAAGCCATTCCCATTCCAGAGGCGAAAAATTCAGGCTGTGATCTACATGGGTCATCTTGAATGGCATGTTAACAAAGCCAGATGAGGGAATGCAGGATAAACGCAAAGTCTGAAGTTTGGCAGGCCGACTGAGAAAGCGGTCAGCGGTCAGCCATCAGCGCTCAGCGAAAAGCCCACCCAAAAGCGTTTGCTTTCGAAAAGAGCAAGACCAAAAGGCAAAGCCCCATCAGGTTTGGCAGGCTCAACCGACTGGAAGAAGACTTTCCTTCTGGCTGACGGCTGAACGCTAAGGGCTGACGGCTCTTTCTGTTTGTATCGCCCGAACAGCAACTTTGCGTCTACCCTGTGAGGGAATGGCAGGAGGAACTGCCTGTGACGGCTTCCATGATAAACTGACCGAATGTCAGGACTGATTGTTGAAAAACTGCACGAAGGAAATGGCCCCCAGCTTCAGAAAGGCCAGATGGTCAGCGTTCACTACACCGGAACCCTTGAGAACGGTCAGAAGTTTGATTCTTCTCTGGACCGGGGTCAGCCTCTGGAGTTTCCAGTGGGTGTGGGTTACGTGATTGCTGGTTGGGATCAGGGCCTCCTGCAACTGAAAGTCGGCGACAAAGCCCGCCTGACCATCCCCGGCGATCTGGCTTATGGCCGCCACGGGATTCCCGGCGTGATTCCTCCCAATGCCACCCTGATCTTTGATGTCGAAGTGATGGGCGCCAAATAAACCCGAGCTGCACCCTTTTCCCCTCCTGAGCAAGGAGGGGATTTCTTTCATGGCTTCCTGATACAATGGGATTATGTCTGTAACGAATTCTTCAGGTGCAGCAATCAAGAAAATTGTGATTGTGGACGGTCACGCTCTGGCGTTCCGTTCTTACTTTGCCATCAATGCACTCACCAACTCGAAAGGCGAACCGCTGAATGCGGTGTTCGGTTTTCTGAAGACCATCACCCGACTCCTGAAGGACGAGGGGCATTGCATTCTGGTGACCTTTGACATCGGGCGCACCTTCAGGCACGACCAGTACGAGGGGTACAAGGCCGGACGGGCCGAAATGCCTCAGGATTTGCCCGGACAGATCCAGAGGATCAAACAGGGCCTGGACCTGATGGGCATTCCCCGTTTTGAGCTGGAAGGCTACGAAGCAGACGACATCATCGGCACACTGGCCAAAAAAGCCGAGGCCGAAGGTTATCTGGTGCACATCCTGACCAGCGACCGCGATTCTTACCAACTGATCAACCAGAACGTGCAGGTGATCCGCAGCGACTGGTCCCTGATGACCGAAACCGGAGTGCAAGAGAAATACGGGGTCACGGTGCAGCAATGGGTGGATTTCCGCGCCCTGATCGGGGATCCCAGCGACAACATCCCCGGAGCCAAAGGCATCGGAGAGAAAACCGCAGCCAAACTGCTGCAAGAGCACCACACGCTGGACGCCATTCTGGAGGCCGCCAAGAACGGAACCCTCAAACCACCCAAAACCGCAGAGAAGATTCTGGCCAGCCACGACGATGTGCTGTTCTCCAGAGAACTGTCCTGCATGGTCACCAATCTGGATGTCCAGATCGACTTTTCTGAGGCCCACAAACGGTCCATGCAGGAAGATGACCTGCGCGATTTCCTGAACGAACTGGAATTCCGTTCCATGCTGAAAGAACTCGGGGTGGCCAGTCAAGCCGCTGCCAAGGTGGCCACCGAGTGGCAGGATGCCCCTCAGGGAGCAGTGTGGGCTTTTGGGGTCAGCAAGCTGCACGACCTGAACGCCGAACTGAAAGCCGTTTCCTACGCCACCGAAGAAGCCGCTTACATGGCCCTGCCCCCCAGCTTCAGTGTGCTGGAAGGGCAGCAGGATGTGAAGGCCGCCAATGCCAAGGAACTCACCACTCTGGCCACTTTGAACGGGGTGACTGTGGACCCCGGCGACGATCCCCTCCTGATGGCTTATGTGCTGGATCCCAATTTCACCAGTCCTCAGGATGTGGCCCAGCGGTACCTGCATCTGGAGTGGCCTGATGATGTGGCCCAGCAGGCCAGCGTCACCCGCAAGATGCTGGAAGCTTTGCCCCCACTGTTCAATGCAGAACAAAAAGCCCTGTACGAGGACCTTGAAAAGCCATTGATGTGCGTGCTGGCCAAAATGGAACTGAAGGGCGTCAAGCTGGATACGGCGTTTTTGAAGGGCCTCTCGGAGAGCGTGGGGCAGCAGCTTCGCAATCTGGAACAGGCCATTTATGGCTTTGCTGGCCGAGAATTCAATGTGAATTCCAGAGACCAGCTGGAAACCATCCTTTATGATGAGCTGCAACTGGCCTCTGGCAAGAAAACCAAATTGACCGGCAAGCGCTCTACAGCAGCCAGCGTGCTGGAAGAACTGCGTGAAGAGCACCCGATTGTGGGCCGTTTGCTGGAATACCGCGAGATGGCCAAACTGAAAGGGACGTACCTCGATCCCCTCCCCTCTCTGGTGCATCCCAAAACCGGACGCCTGCACACCACCTTTGCCCAGACGGTGGCCGCCACTGGTCGCCTGAGCAGCCTGAACCCCAACCTGCAAAACATTCCGGTGCGTTCAGACCTCGGGCGGGAAATCCGCAAAGGCTTCATTGCCGAGCCCGGCAACGTGGTGATGACCGCCGATTACAGCCAGATCGAACTGCGGATTCTGGCCCACATCTCGGGCGATCCCAGCATGATTGATGCCTACCTGCACGATGCCGACATCCACCGCAGGACCGCAGCCCAGATTTACAACATCCACGAGGAGTTTGTCTCTCCGATGCAGCGTCGGGCTGCCAAAACCATCAACTTCGGGGTGCTGTACGGCATGAGTGCCCACCGCCTGACCAACGAACTGGGCATCAGTTACGCCGAGGCCAACACCTTCATCCAGAGGTACTTCAGCATTTACCCCAAGATCCGCGAGTACATCGAGAGCACCCTCGAATTCTGCCGGGAACACGGGTACGTCCAGACCCTGCTAGGCCGCAGAAGGTACATCCCCGAGATCCACACCAAAAACAAAGTGGCCCGCGAAGCCGCAGAACGGGTGGCCTACAACATGCCCATTCAGGGCACTGCTGCAGACATCATCAAGAAAGCCATGCTGATGCTGGACAGTGCTCTGGAGGGCACCGGAGCCAGCCTGACCTTGCAGGTTCACGACGAACTGGTGCTGGAAGTCCCCGAGGACAAAGTGGATGAAGTCAGCCAGATTCTCAAATCCTGCATGGAAGGGGCTTTTGATTTGAAGGTCCCCCTGACGGTGGAAGTCGGGGTTGGGAAAAGCTGGTACGAGGCGAAGTAAGCGGTCAGCGATCAACATTCAGCCAGACCACAAAACGCAATTGCACTGTTTTCAGCAAACAGCAGAAATGTTGCCTTTCCCAAATGGGAGAGGCTTTTTATCGTGTCTGACTGAACAAGAAGCTTTGTCTCTGGTGGAGGTTTTTTGAAACAGGAGGATTCATCTCAATCTTCCTGTTTCACTGTTAAAGGCAGCAATGTCTTTTCAATATCCCAGAGCGCTTGCTTTCCCCCGATTCAACAGGGCCAGCACGAGAGGAAAGAAAATCCCCACGCCCAGAGCGATCAGGGTCCATTTGGTGCTGCCCTGCCCGTAAGCTGCGATGGCTCCGGCCCAACCCATGTAGGTGATGGCCTCCATGAAACCCTGCAAGGGGTCGCCCTGTCCTTTGCCACTTTTGTTCATCAGGTCTGCACGGCGGATGGGTTTGGCCCACCACATTTGCATCAGTGCAATCAGGGTGAGGCAAATGACCAACGCACCTGCACCCAGCACCATCAGCATGGGTTTGCCACGAGCCAGAAACAGCACCAGTGGCACAAAAACCACCAGCATGGGGGCCAGCACCACCCACATTTTTTGACGGCGCAAATGGCCCACAGGATGGGGAGACATTGCCAGCAAATCGGGTTGGTCTTCCGCTGCAATGAACACCCGTGCCACCCATGAAGCGAGAGAACTGGCTGCCAGCACCACCCCAGCCACCCAGAATGCAGGGTTCAGCAAGGCTGCGAAGGCATTGGCCTGTCTTGCGCCAGAGTTCATGCCGAACATCATGAACATCAAAGGAACCAGATACACCACCTGCAAGACCAACTGGGCCAGCAAAGCAGGATCCCGCAAAACCAGTTTCCATTCCTTGGACCACAGCAACAGCAATCCTCCTGACCGGAAAGGCGCTTGCTTCAGGTTTTTGAGTCTGGGTCGGTTGAATCCACTGGCTTCGCTGGCCCCTTTCAGGTAAGCCCCGTGGGTGATGGTCACCATCAGGGTCAGCACTGCCAAACTTCCTGCAAGCACCATCAAAGTGGGCAGGGGTTCCAGCCACAGGCTGCGGGCCCAATACCAGAGCAGCGAGGTTTCAGGCAATGCAAGCAGGCTCTGGTAGGTTTGAACCACCCATTGGCTCAGGTTTTGCATCCAAGCTGGGGTTGATCCTGCACGCATGAAGTTCTGAAGCTGTGACACCATGAACATCAAGCCACCAAAAACAAAAGTGGTCACCTGCACGATGGTGCGGGTTTTTTGCACCCCAAAAGCACGGACCAGAGCAAAACTGATGCCCACACTGACGGTGGAAACCACCATTCCAAGGGTCAGGAACCCCAGAGGCAAACCCAGCAGGTGCCAAGAACCCAGCATCAGGCCGATCAGGGCCACCAGAAATCCAAAGGTCACCCACCACAGGCTGACGGCCATCACCACACCCAGCACCCGGACCGCAAAAATGCTGCGGGTGCTGACCGGAGAAGACACCAGCAGGTCCAGATCTTTGCGTTCAAACATCACCTGCACACTGGCCTGCAAGCCGGTCATGAACATCACCACAAACAAAACCCCACCCACCAGAGTCAGAGGCAAAGCCAGTGTGGGCGAGAGGGTGGCAGGCATGGAAGTCAGCACATCGTTGTATTCACGCAAAAAGTTCCAGAGGGTTCCTGCACCGATCAACACGATCAGGACCAAAACCCCAATGGCCCATTTCTGGCTGCCTGACAGCAGGTTTCGAAAGTACAACGTCCATTCAAACTTGAGGAGCCACAGCACACTGCCCGGCTTCACTGGGCACCCACCAGATCCAGAAACACATCTTCAAGGGTGCCTTCGGTGTCGCCGCTCTGGGTGCGGAGTTCTTGCAAAGTGCCTTCGGCAATGATCTGGCCCTTGTTGATGATGGCGATGCGGTCTGCCATGCGTTCTGCGACCTCCAGAATGTGGGTGGTCAGCACCACAGTGTTGCCCTCTTTCACGAACTGGGAGAGCAGGTCTTTCACCTGACGGGCTGCAGCGGCATCCAGTCCGGTGAGGGGTTCATCCAGAATCATCAGTTGAGGCTTGTGAATCAGGGCAGCAGCCAGAGCCAGCTTTTGCTTCATTCCTCTGGAGTAACTTTCCACAAAGGCGTGGCGGTGGTCCCACAAATCCAGCCACTTGAGGAGTTCCTGGGCCTCCTGATAGGCATCAGAGGCAGACAGGCCCCACAGACCTGCCACAAATTCCAGATGCTCCATCGGTCGGAGTTTGCCGTACAGCAAAGGCTCATCTGGCAGGTAAGCCAGAGGACGCTTGGCCTGCTGGGGTTGGGAGACCACACTCTGGCCCAGAATGCGAACCTCGCCAGCATCCGGGATCAAAAGACCTGCAATCATGCGCAGGGTGGTGGTTTTTCCAGCCCCGTTGGGACCCAAGAGACCAAACATCTGGCCTTTCTGGATGTTCAAGGAAAGTTGATTGACCGCAACAAAATGACCAAAGGATTTCTTGAGATTCTGCAATTCCAGCGCATAAAGGGAATCTGTCATGTCATCTCAGGTATACGACATTTGAGGGGGCTGTGTTTCTGACCTTAAGCCTTTTTTTAGACATTCCCTTTCTGACCCTTCCTGAAGCAAACCTTTAGGGTCCCGTGTCCTTTCTCACTGCCTGTCTTCTTATAACAGAAAGCATGAAACTGACACCGATTGTGCTCACTTCTCTGCTGCTCGCAGGAGCAGCCACCGCCCAGAACAAGAACAAAGAGGTTGTGACCAAAAAGAACCCCCATGCCCGCACCCAGACGGTGGGTGTGGTGCCTGGCCAGTTGATCGTCAAATTCAAGAAAAAAGGCAACGCCAAAGGCATCTTCAAGCAACTGGAAAAAGCAGGCATCAACCTGACCCCCATCCGCGAGTTGGGAGATGGTTCCTTTCTGGTGCAACTCGATGAAGGCTCTGGATTGTCCCTCTCTGTGCTGGGTCTCGATGTCAAAGCTGGGGGCAGCGTGATTGAGGCTCTGGACAAGAAAACCCGACAGGCCCTTGACAAGCTGAACAAGTTCTTCGACATCGAGTATGCCGAACCCAATTACGTGTTCAAGCCTGCTGCTGTGCCCAACGACCAATTTTACAGCCTCCAGTGGCACCTTCCCAAGTTGAACCTGCCCAAAGCCTGGGATTACACCAAAGGCAGCAATGTGGTGGTGGCCGTGCTGGACACCGGTCAAACCAAACACCCTGATCTGATGGGCAATTATGTGGCTGGCTACGACATGCTCTCTGACCCCAAAATGGGTGGAGATGGAAACGGACGGGACAGCGATCCCACCGATGTGGGCGATGGTGGCACCTGTGATGATGGTTTCACCTATGAGAACTCATGGCACGGAACCCACGTGGACGGCATCATTGCAGCATCCACCAACAACACCGAAGGGGTTTCTGGTGTGGGCTGGAGCAGCAAAATTCAGAACGTGCGTGTGCTCGGGAAATGCGGGGGCTCCATGGCCGACATTGCCGACGGCATCCGCTGGGCTGCAGGCATGAGCGTGCCTGGCATGCCCGCCAACACCACCCCTGCCAAAGTCATCAACATGAGTCTGGGAGGCTACACCGGAACCGCCTGCCCGGTCACCTACCAGAGTGCGATCAATGATGTGGTGGCCAGAGGGGTCACGGTGGTGGTTGCAGCAGGGAACGATGGCAAAGACGCCTCGGGTTCTTCCCCTGCCAACTGCAACAACGTGATCGCAGTGACAGCCGTGAACATTGACAACACCAAAACCTACTACGGCAACTTCGGCAGCAAAGTGACCCTTGCAGCAGCAGGTGGAGACACCACCCGAGACGACAACAACGACGGCTATGGGGACGGGATTCTGTCTGCCCTGTGGAGCCCAGATGGCAGCGAGTGGTACTACGCCTTCATGGAAGGCACCAGCATGGCCACCCCTCAAGTCTCTGGTGTGGTGGCCCTGATGTACAGCCTGAAACCCAAAATCACCCCAGCACAGGTGAAAGACATCCTGCGCAAATCTGCCACGGCCCTCCCTGCTTGCACCCAAGGGTGCGGAGCTGGACTGCTCAATGCTGGAAAAGCGTTGGAATTGACCCGCGCCCTTCCCTGAGAAAACTTCCTCTCAAAGCAGGATTTGATTTAAAGGACCCGAGCATTTCGGGTCTTTTTTGCTGGTCAGAATCAGGACAATTGCCGTCCATGAAAAGCTTATGCTGGGCTCAAAGGAGCCAATCATGCATGCCCTGAGCGTCACCCTTGAAGAGGCAGCATCGTGGATTCAACCGTATGCACGGGTGTTTCTGTCTGGCAATGCTGCCACCCCAACCCCTTTTCTGGAAGCACTGGAATCGCATTTGCACAGCTTGAAAGGGGTGGAGTTTTGCGGTCTGCTGCAAATGGGAACTGCACTGAAACCTGTGGCAGGCTCCCCTTTCCATTACCGCAGTTTTTTCCTCGGGCCACATGACCGGATGGGCATTGGCAACGGGGTGGTGGATTATGTGCCGATCTTCCTCAGTGAGATTCCCAAACTGATCCGCTCGGGGCACATCCCTCTGGATTGGGCCGTGGTGATGGTGAGCCCCCCTGACCCGCACGGCTACATGAGCCTCGGGACTGAAGTGATCGCCAGCAAAGCCGCTGTGGAAAATGCAGCACGCACCATCGCCCTGATCAATCCACACATGCCCAGAGTGCACGGGGATGCGTTCATCCACATGTCTCAGGTGTTTGCGACTGTGGACATTGACCATCCATTGCCCACACTGGAAGAAATTCCTTTCACCGAAGTGGAACAGAAACTCGGGCACAACATTGCCAGCCTGATTGAAGATGGAGACACCCTGCAACTGGGCATCGGCAACATTCCCAACGCGGTTTTGCATGCTTTAAAAGGCAAAAAAGACCTTGGGCTCCACACCGAGATGGTGTCCACGGCCATTCTGAATGCCCTCAAAGAAGGGATCATCACCGGAAGCCGCAAAACCCTGCACCCCGAGAAAATCATCGGCACCCTGATGCTGGGCTCCAGAGAACTGTACGACTTTGCCCACGACAACCCGCTTCTGGAAATGCACCCGAGCGATTACGTCAACAACCCGATGGTGATTGCCCAGAACCGGCACATGGTGGCCATCAACACCGCTCTGGAAGTGGACCTGACCGGTCAGGTGTGCGCGGACTCCATCGGAACCCGCATGTACTCGGGCTTTGGAGGGCAACTGGATTTCATGCGGGGAGCAGCCATGTCCGAGGGGGGCAAACCCATCATTGCGGTGACCTCCACGGCCAATGTGAAAGGGGTCATGCATTCCAGAATCACCCCCTTGCTGAAACCGGGCTCTGGCGTGGTGACCACGCGGGGCGATGTGCGTTATGTGGTCACCGAGTACGGCATTGCAGATCTGTACGGCAAAACCCTCTCTGAGCGTGCGGAAGCCTTGATCCATGTGGCCCATCCCGATTTCCGGGAAACCCTCCACAAAGGGGCATGGGACCGGGGCCTCTTCCCAAGGTCCATGCATCTGGGCCTGCAAACCCAGCGTTAGTGCATTTGACAGAACAAGAGCTTGTCCCCCTGTGAATTTTTTTGAAATGGGAGGATTCAAACGAATCCTCCCATTTCACTGATCAACGCATTAAACGTGCATAAATTGGCTCATAGGGGACTGAGCCAGTTCAGGTATTCCTGCAAACGCACCATCCGGCGGTCCGGACGGCCCGAGCGGGACAGTTCGTGGTTCTCCTCTGGGAAGCGCACGAAGCGCGTTTCAATGCCAAGGGTTTTCAGGGCATGGTACCACTGCTGACCCTGCTCCAGAGCACACCTCAAATCCTGTTCACTGTGGACCACCAGTGTGGGGGTTTTCACCTGCGAAACGTATTTGATGGGACTGCGGTCCCAGAGCACTGCAGGATCACCCGTATAGGGATTGGCTCCGATTTCGTGCTGTCCGAAATAAAAACCAATGTCTGAAGTCCCAGCAAACGACACCAGATTGGACACGCAACGGTCTGTGATGGCCCGCCTGAAGCGGTGGGTGTGGGCCGTCAGCCAGTTGACCATGTACCCGCCGTAACTGCCCCCCACCACGGCCATGCGCTCAGGATCAAGCTCCTGAAACTGCGCCAGAGCCCCTTCCAGAAACGAGAGGATGTCTTCGGCGTCGATGGTGCCCCAGCGGCCTTGAATGGCCCCAGAGTGGCTCTGACCATACCCTACACTGCCCCTCGGGTTGCAATAGAGCACCGCATAACCCTGCTGGGCCAGCATCTGAAACTCATGCATGAAAGCGTGCCCATACGCCATGTGTGGCCCACCGTGGATGCTGAGAACCACAGGCAGAGGGCCTGCTTGCTCGGGTTTCAGGAGCCAACCCTCCACATTGCCCACCCGCAAAGAAATGGGCTCAAGGATGGGCCAATCCACCAGCAGGCTGCCTTGCTGGGAAACCGGGGTCACCACACCATCCTCCCAGAGGTACACCTCGGGAAGTTCGGTGGCGCACTCCTCGATGAACGCCACTTTGCCCTGCGACACATGAAAACCCGCCATCACTCTGGCATGGTGGTGCAGCACAGGGGTCACCTCGCCAGAGAGTTTCACCTGAAACAGACCCGAGGATCCGCCCAGGGTGTAAATCGCCAGCAGGGTTCGGGCATCCAACCACTGGGCTCTGGTGTTGTAAACCCCGTACAGGGCATCGCCAGTCACATAATTCCCTGCAGGATAGTCAAAACCCTCGTCAAGACGTTTGCAGGCCCCATCCCAGTGGTAATGGTACAGGTGTCCATCGTGCCAGCTCTGGTCTTTGCGGAGCACCACAAACCCAGAGCCATCCGGCTGAATGCTCAGTTGGGAAAAGTCAGAAGTGGCGGTCATCACCTGCTCGGGTTGCCTTTTGAGGGGTTGGCGGTACACACACAGGCATGCAGATGCCAGATCCTGAGCGGTGGGGGCAGAGATGTAGGCCACACCAGAGCCGTCAGGCAGCCACTGGTAATCGTGGATGTCCACGGTGGTGCTGGTGAGGATTTCCTGCTCACCGGTCAGCAGGTGGAACAGGTGCAACTGGTCGGGTTGCTCGGGCAACAACCCCTCTGCATTGAACTGGTAACTGGCCGAGGAGGTCACAAAAACCGTCTCATGGTCTGCCTTTTTCAAGCTTGCCATAAAGGACAGGGCTTTGCCATCCGGGGTCCACTGCAAACCCCAAGGGGCAGCCTCCAAAGCCGTGAGCTTGCGGGCTTCTCCGCCTTGCAAATCCAGCAGGTGGACCTGAGACGATCCAGAGCGGTTGCTGATGAACGCCAGTTTCTGCCCATCTGGCGAAAACCGTGGAGAGGTGTTCTGGTCCTCACCGTGGGTGAGTTGCAACAGTTGACCCTCCTGCCAGAGGTACAGGTTGGACACATATTTTTTCTGCAAAGGGGTGGAATGAACAAAGACCACTCTGGCCCCACACACCTGAGGGTCAGAAACGAAACGCAAGTCGAGCAGGCTTTGAGGGCCGGACAGGTTGTTGTGCATGTCTGATTTTCCCATGACACGGTAAATGAAATGTCAGATGCCGGTCAATTGGGTGGGTCAGCTTTCCATCAGATCGAGGGTGTCCTGAGGGGTGTTCACATTCTTGAAGTGGTGCTGGGGCACGCCTGCCAGCGTGTGGTACAGCAATTTCTCTTCGATGACCCGCCGAATGCCATAACGCCGTTCTTGCAGAGCGGCTTTCAATTCAGGCAAGGCACTGACATGGTAAGCCGCAGCCAGAACCTCCATCCTGCCCTGCTCATTGAGCGGCACCACCACCTGAACATCTGGATGCAAATGGTGGTTGAGGTGGCTCCAGTAATGGGCATCCAGCTGGGGCATGTCCACGCCCGTGAAAAACACCCAGCCGTTCTCAGCATGCTCCAGAGCTGCCACCAGTCCTGAGATCGGTCCCACACCCGGAGCAGGATCAGGCAGGGTCTGCCAGTTTCGCAGGGCATAAGGGCCAATGATCAACCTCTGGTTGCAGGCGTGCAGGTTGCGGGCAGCCACTTCCAGAAGGGTGTGCTGTCCAACCCGATACAATGCTTTGTCTGACCCGAATCGCCTGGATTTCCCTCCGGCTGTGATCGCAGCGGTGATGTGCATTGTTTTATTTTATGGGGTTGGGAGGATGAAAAGTAAAGGTCATTTGCAGGAGGGGGGTGATGGAAAGCAGCCGAGCGCCGAGGGCATAGAGCCGAGAGCATCCTGCAATTCGTTACAGAAAATGGTCAAGGAAAACGTTTGTAAGGGCAACGGAATCAAAAAGCACATTCTCATGGCAATACAATGGGCAGTTTTCTGTTTTTGCCATGAAGAAATACCTTGCTTTCAAAGCCCAGACCAGAGCCTTTCTGGCCCTCAGCCCTCGGCCCTATGCCCTCGGCTTTCCTGCCTTCTGCTAAGATCTGCAATATGTCGAACCTCAGAATCCTCGGGGGAAGTGCCAAGGGCCGGACTTTGATCGTGCCTGCCACTGCTGTTCCCACCGGAGCCAAAGTCAGAAAAAGCCTCTTTGACATCCTTGCCCAACACTACGGTGAGGACAGCACCTTTCTGGACCTGTATGCCGGAAGTGGTGCGGTGGGACTGGAGGCAGCCAGCAGGGGATTTCAGGTGACGCTTGTGGACAACAGCAAAGGGGCCGTCAGCATCCTGGACAAAAACGCCAGAGCCCTCAACCTGAGGGTCAAAATCCACCTTGGGGATGCCAAGTATTACCTGAACCGGGTGGGGCCTCAGGACGTGGTTTTTGTGGATCCGCCTTATCCGATGGACATCCCACAGATTGCTCTGGACGTGCTGCAACATGCACCTGTGCAGGAAGATGGGGTGGTCATCGTTCAGCATCCAGACAAAACCCACCTGCCCGAGCATGCAGGGTTCACCTTGGACCGCCGTGAATATGGCAGCAATGCACTGACGTTGTACTGGAAAGACAGCTAGGACTTGCTACACCGCTTTTTTTCGTGATTTAGTGAGGTCATCATGATTCAACCCATCAAAGCGGTTTTTCCGGGCTCTTTTGATCCCATCACCAATGGACACATGGATGTGCTTTCCAGAGCGTGCAGGCTGTTTCCGGAAGTCACTCTGGCCGTGTTGCAAAACCCCCGCAAGGTGTCCAAGCACCTGTTCACCATTGAGGAACGGCTACAAATCCTCAGAGATGCCACGGCCCATTTGCCCAACGTGCGCGTGGAGGCTTTTGGAGGTCTGCTGGTGGATTACATGCGCGAAACGGGTGCCACGGTGATCTTGAGGGGCTTGCGTGCCGTTTCGGATTACGAGTACGAGTTGCAAATTGCCCACTTGAACCGCCAGATGAATCCCGATGTGGAAACCGTGTTCATCATGGCCGCCACACGCTGGTCTTATGTGAGTTCCAGCATGGTCAAAGAAATCGCTTCTTACGGCTCCCGAGAGATCACCAAAATGGTGCCCCCAGCCAGTGCAGAAGCCCTGTTCAAGAAATACGCAGAGCAATGAACCTGACCCCTGGTCGGGCCAGAGCAAAGACCCCTCCACTGGTGTGGGTCGGTTTTGGTCTGCTCTTGCTGTTGGGTTTTGGCGCCATGTGGTGGCCTTTGCTGAACACGCAAAAGCAAGACCCTGTGCAGGATTTTGCCCATCGGGTGCTTGAATCGGTTCAGAAGTCCAGTCTGCAAGAAACTCCTCTGGATGGTGCTGTGCTTTGCACCGACCCGAGGCTGATTCAGGCCGGTCTTCCTGAGCAGTTGCCCGATACCGTGTCAGATTGCAAGATTCAGCGACAAGCACAGGGCTGGAAAGTGAGGATCAAAGACCAGTCTGGTCAGGCTTTTGAACTTTCCTTGTGAAGCAAAAAGGACGAAGGGGTTTCCCTCCGTCCTTTGATTTTGGAAGTCAGCGCTTCACGAACATGGGCGGTTTGATGCCCACCATCCGGGCCATGAGCCAGAGTTGTCCTTTGTGGTGGATGTCGTGGTCACGGATCATGTGAACCAGTGATCCCAGAGGCATCATCTGGCCTCCGAAAGCAGGCACCAGACGCTGCAAATCTTCGTCGGAAAGGGTGCCCACTCCTGCAAGCAGGGCCTCTGTGTCGGCTTTGAATTTCTCGATGGCTTCTTGAAGGCTCCCAGAGGGGGCGGGACGCTGTGGGGCCTCCCCTTTCATGATGGCCAGCAGCATGCTGGAAGTGCCATTGAGGTGGTCCAGGGTGCCTTTGATGGTCATGCCACCTTCCCATGGGGCAAAGTTCGCATGTTCCTCTGAAAGCAGGGGAAACAGGTCGAGGAGGGCTCCTCTGTGGGCGGTCAGGCCATGAACAAGTTCGGGTGCAGATGCGGGCATGTGAATCCTCCTGTGAAATGGGTCAGGGTCACTTTAGAAGAACCGCAAAGGTTCAAAAGTGACCCAAATTCCATGGTTTCAGGACTGTGTGAGCTGTTGCCCAATGGACTTCAATTGCTCTGGATACGACAGCAGTCCAGAGAGGTGCACCACAGGCACTTTGAACTGTTTCAGCCAATTCTGGTGGAGTTTCAGGCTGCGCATGGTTTCATCAGCGGTGTCGTACTGTGCAGCCCAGTCCATGAATTTCTGGTGGGCCTCATGGAGGTGGCCTCCTTCCGAAATCGCTTCCAGACCGTAACGGCTGATTTCGCGGTCTTTCAGGCGTTGCATGCGCACTTCATGGGGCAGGGTCAAAAAGATGACCAGATCAAACTCGGGAATGAACACATCCCCCCAGCCCACCAGAGAACCGGACAAAATCCACTTTTCGTGGTCCTGAAATTTATAACGCAGTTGTGCCAGACGCTCGGGCACAGGTCGGATGGTGGTGAAAGGCGGGTCGGTTTTCTCCCAGAAATAATCGTCGGTGTCCAGATGCAGGTGCCCGAAATCTTTGCACAGGTTGCGTGCCAATGTGGTGGTCCCGGAACCGGATCCCCCAAGAACGTGAATGTGTCGGAATTTTTGCAGCATGCGTCAGAATAGCCCGGAACCTTTGGGAATCTCAACCACCAGATCGTGCTGCCCCAGCGCATCTTTGAGGGTCTGGTAATTGAACAGGGCATGCCCTTTGGTGGTGTTCTGAAAAAACAAATACAAGGTGTCCACGTCTTTCAAGGCAGCAATCTGTGCTGCGATGTCCTGAATCTCCTCTTCAGAGTAGCGGTAATCGTGGCGGTCCGAAGCGCTCTGGCCTTCCCACCACGTCTCCTGATTGCGTCCGTGCAAGCGGATGTAAGCGGTTCTGGCACTGGCCTGAACCTGATACGGTGGCAACCCATCCATCGGAGGGTAATCGGCGCTGACCCAGAGGATGCCAAGCTCCCTGAAGGCTTCCAGCACCTCATCTTTCAGCCATGAAGCATGCCGGAATTCGATGGCCAGAGGATGCCCTTCAAACGCCGTCACCAGATGCTGCAAGTACTTGCGGTGCTCTGGGGTCCTTTTGAAAGAGTAAGGAAACTGGGCCAGAAAAGGCCCGAGCATCCCGGCCTCGCGGATGGGTTTGGGGCTGAGGATCATGCGCTGCACATCGTCTTCGGTGTAATTGCGTTCGTGGGTGAACACCTTGTTCAGTTTCACCGTGAACATGGTTTTGGCATCGGTTTTTCGCAGCATCCCAGCAAAGGCTTTTTCGCCGGGAATGGCATAAAACGAACTGTTCACCTCTACTGCATTGAAATACCGGCTGTAAATGGACAGGAAATCGGGCTGTTTGGTGCCCTCTGGATAAATCAGGCCCAGCCAATCTTCATTGGTGTAACCTCCGGTGCCAATCAAGAGTTTCAATTCAGTCCTCCTGCCAGACTCCCGAGGGAATGGGGTACACGCCTGCTTGCTGAAGTCTGGACTGTCTGATGTAAATGTAAACGATGCAGTCCATGAAGCTTCCATCTTCCAAATGAACGGTTAAGACCTCACGCCGATAACCCGGTGGGTCCAAATGCAATTCTTCCAACTCATCCAGAATGGGCAGGGCCTGCCCCATGTCGTGGTACCTGAGCACCACCCCTTCAATGTTTCCCTGACCTTCCGTGATGCCGGGGTAAAACTCGGGGGTCAGGCCAAAAAGGTCAAAGCCCTGCAAAGTGGCTTTTCCCACCACATCGTGGGGTCCAGCCTTCAGGGCCACAGGGTAATTGCGAAAACCGGGTTTCAGGGTGCCATACACGAAAACGCAAGCAGGAAGGTCCTTCATTTGGTTCAGAGCATAACATGAATGACCGAAGGCCTGTAGGGGCGAGGCGTGCCTCGCCCTCATCGCGTTAGCCAAAGCCTTTTTTGCTCTCGGCCCTTTGCTCTCGGCAAGCCGCAGGCTCAGGGATTCAACCCCGCATCCATCACATTCAGCAGGCTTGAATCGTCCTGACTGAGTTCCCAGAACATCATTCCGCCCAGCCCGAGCTTTTTCACGTAAGCCACCTTGTCTTGCAGGGTGTCTGGATCATCATAGGCCACAAAAACCCGGTCTTTTTTGCTGTAAAGCCAGACCGTGCGGGTGTCACGGTCGCGGAATTTGCGGTAATTGGGGTTCATTTCCAGTTTCAGGATGTCGGCGTATTTCAGGATGCCAGCTTCTCCCAGAGTGCCCGGTCCAGCACCGTTGTATTTCTGGTACAGGCCGTTGTTTCCGGGTTCCACCTCTTTGTAACTGCGTCCATAGAAGGGCACGCCTACCACGATCTGTTTGGGGTTCACACCCAAGTTCAGCAGGGTCTGTACGGTGTTGTCTACGCTGCTCTGGCCTCCAGAGGGATCCTTGCCCGAGGCATACAGGGCACTGTGGTGGTTGGTGGTGCTGTCCCATGAGCCGTGGTAGTCGTAACTCATGATGTTGATGAAGTCCAGCACATCGGCCAGAGCAGCACTTTCCATGTGTTCGGTCAACAGGGTGGGATTGGCACTTGCAGCAATCGAAAGCTGGTATTCCTGTCCTGTCTGCACAGAGGCTTTGTTGAGGGCTTCTCTGAAATCTTCCATCAGGAGGGTGTAATTCCGTTTGTCGGAGGGGTCCACAATGTTGCCCGGATCTCCTTTGACCACCGGATATTCCCAGTCGATGTCGATGCCATCAAAGACGCCCCGACCATACTCTGGATCGACGCCATCAAACTGCCCGAGGATGAACATGTTCACACAGGAATCCACGAAAGCTTTGCGGCTCTCTGGGGTTCTTGCAGCCACCGAGAAGTATTTCGAGAAGGTCCATCCACCCACCGAAATCATGACCTTCAAGTTGGGATGTTTGGCTTTGAGCTGCTTGATGGCTGCAAAGTTCCCTTTTAAAGCTTTCTCCCCTTCTCCAACCACCCCGAGGTTGCCATTTTGCACATCGGCCCACGGATCGCCCAGCACGCATTTGCCCTCCTGATTGACGTTGGCAAATGCGTAATTGATGTGGGTGATTTTGTCAGCTGGAATGTCCTGCACAAAATAGTTCTTGCCGTAAACCCCCCAAGACGGGTAATAACCGACCACGATGTGCTCGGGCTCGGGGGTGTCGGTGGCCTCCTGTGCCTGTGCCAGAGAAATGGTGAGGACCAGCAAACTGGAAAGCAGTGCTTTTTGCATGAATGTCCTTTCTGCGCATGAAAAGTGCAGAGCGGTGGCGCATGGTTGTGTGTCGAAGCAATGATACCAATTAAATACCAAAATCGCAAAATGGGTAGACAAGTATGATACCAATTTAAGGGTTTCGCCGAGAGCCTTGTAGGGGCTAGGCGTGCCTCGCCCTATTACCGAGAGCCGAGAGCCGAGAGCTGAGAGCCGAGAGCCGAGAGCCGAGAGCCGAGAGCCGAGAGCCGAGAGCATCATGTGATGCGTGGCAGAGCTGGTCAAGGGGATTGAATGTAGGGGCGTAGCGTGCTACGCCCAAGGGGAGGAATGTCGAACAACACCGTGTAGGGGCGAGGCGGGCAGAGGGATCAACTTGCGATCCCTCGTTTTGTACAAGACAGCGTGCTGCGCCCTTGATTGCTTTCGCAAAAGCTTTTTTTGCCCTCGGCCTTCGGCTCTGAGCCCTCGGCTTTCTTTGGCCCTGAGCCCTCAGCCCTCGGCAGGGCGAAGCCCTCCCCCACATGCATACGCAAAAACCCTCATTTCCCTCCCCCGTCCCTTACAATGACTGCTGTGATTACCAAGCGCATCATCCCGTGTCTGGATGTCCAAAATGGTCGGGTGGTCAAGAACGTCAAGTTCTTTGAAAACCACCGTGACGCCGGAAATCCCCTTCTTTTGGCCCAGAAATACGAGCAGGAACAGGCCGACGAACTGGTCTTTTACGACATCACCGCCAGCCATGAAGGGCGCAAATTGATGCTGGAAGTGGCCAAAGACGTGGCCGAAAGCGTCATGATGCCGCTCACCATTGGCGGAGGGGTCAACAGTGTGGAGGATTTCCGCAACCTCTTGCTCTCTGGGGCAGACAAAATTTCGGTGAACTCCAGTGCCATTCGCAACCCAGAGCTGATCCGTGCTGCCTCCGACCACTTTGGAGCCCAGTGTGTGGTGCTGTCCATCGATGCCAAACGCCGCCCGGACGGCTCGGGCTGGAACGTACACCTGAACGGTGGCCGTGTGGACACCGGCATCGACCTGATCGAGTGGGTCCACAAAGGACAGGAACTCGGGGCCGGAGAAATCGTCCTGAATGTCATGGACGCCGACGGAACCCAGAGCGGTTTCGATCTGGTCGCCACCCGCACCGTCAAAGAGAATGTGGATGTGCCTGTGGTGGCTTCAGGCGGAGCAGGCAAGCTGGAAGACTTTTACGATGTGCTCACTGAAGGCAAAGCCGATGCTGCTCTGGCTGCCAGTGTGTTTCACTTTGGCATGCTGTCCGTGCGTCAGGTCAAGGATTACCTGACCAGCAGGGGCATTTCTGTGAGAGGATTTGTGGAATGACCGAGCTGCAAGCTGTAAAAGACCTCAAGTACAACAGTGATGGCCTGATTCCGGTCATCACGCAGGATGCCCGCAGCGGTGAAGTCCTGATGCTGGCATGGGCCAACCCCGAGGCCCTGGAACTCACCCTCTCCACAAAAGAAGGCACCTATTACTCCAGAAGCCGTCAGGAACTCTGGGTGAAAGGCAAAACCAGTGGCCACACCCAGAAGGTGCTGGCCGTCCGTTACGACTGCGACAGCGACGCAGTGCTGTATCTGGTGGAGCAACAAGGTCCGGCCTGCCATACAGGCAAGCAGTCTTGCTTCCACAACCCCTTGATGGAAGAAGAGGGGCACACCCAGCTTGGCTTTGTGGTCAGTGAGGTCTACAAGACCATTCTGGACCGCATCGAGCACCAACCTGAGGGTTCTTACGTGACCACCATGCACAAGGCCGGTTTGGACCGCATCCTGAAAAAGATCCCCGAGGAGGCCGGAGAGGTGCTGCTGGCTGCCAAGAACACGGACCCTCAGGAACTCGCCACTGAAACTGCCGACCTGCTGTTTCACACCCTGTTTGTGATGGCTGAACTCGGGGTGAAACCCGAGGACATCGCAGGCGTGCTCTCCAAGAGAATGGGGAAAAGTGGACTCAGGGGTCCCAAACCTGTGGGTTGATTGCTGCGTTCTTCGTCAGGGCTACTGACAAAGGAACACCCACCCAGACGGCGAATTTTCACGAACTTCTGAATTCAGTCCAGAGCCCTTGCTCTGGATCTTTTTTTGTGTTGCCACAGATGCAATCCGGATTTGTATACAGCTTCTGAGGTCACACAGGTAAACCGGAATTCAGGTAAAACAGTGTAGTACACACCTGCACCGTAAACCGCTTGAACCCCTTCCAAATGTTACAACCGCAGGTATGGAACGTGCTCTCGTTTTGGATACCGTCCGCGTCACCGAACAGGCCGCCCTTGCCGCCAGCCGCTGGATTGGCAAAGGAGACAAAAACGCCGTGGATGCTGCTGGCACCGATGCCATGCGCAGCGTCCTCAATGAACTGGACATCGATGGCACCGTGGTCATCGGTGAGGGGGAAATGGATGAGGCCCCCATGCTGTACATCGGGGAAAACCTCGGGCAGAAAACCAAGCACTCCCACAAAGTGGACATCGCTGTGGATCCTGTGGAGGGCACCAGCGCTGCTGCCAAGGGCCTGCCCAACGTGATCGCCGTGATTGCCATGAGCGAAAAAGGAGGCCTCTTGCACGCCCCTGACGTATACATGGACAAACTGGTGGTGCCTCCACCCGCTGCCGGACAGGTCAATCTGGACTGGCCTGTGGAAGCCAACCTCAAAGCTCTGGCCATGAGCTTGCAGCGCAGTGTGGAAGACCTCTTGATCGTGGTTCTGGACCGTGAACGGCACATCCCCCTGATCCAGCAAATCCGCAGTGCTGGAGCCAGAGTGAAACTGATCAACGCCGGGGATGTGATTGCAGGTCTGGCGGCAGCCATCCGTGGAACAGGGGTTCACGCCCTGATGGGCTGGGGAGGGGCACCAGAGGGTGTGGTCACTGCTGCAGCCATGAAGTGCCTCGGAGCGGAATTTCAGGGCCGTTTCATCGCCGAGAACGACGAACAACGCGAACGTTTGAAACTCATGGGCGTGTCCACCGAAAAAATCTACAAAACCGGAGACCTTGCGCCCGGCGACCACATTGTTTTCAGTGCCACAGGCATCACCGATGGGGATTTGCTGCAAGGGGTCCGGCCCTTTGGTGGAGGGGCCAGAACCCATTCCATCGTGATGGGTCACTCCACTCGGGTGGTGCGCTTCATTGACTCCATCCACCTGCAAGACAGCAAAGCCCGAGTGGTGGTGCGGGTTTAAGGTTTCAATTTCTGCAACATCTGGATGCGGTCCTGAACGCCCGGATGGGTTTGCAACAACGACAGGTCTCTGTCGGTACCCGCATCTGCCACCAGCCTCTTCAGCATGTCCTGAAGGGGCTTTGTGGTTCCCCATTTTTGCAGCATGTACTGTCCAGCAATGCGGTCTGCTTCGGACTCGAAAGCTCTGGAATATCCGTTTTGAATCAGCACAATGGGCACCGTGGAAGCCAGAGAAGTCGGCGAGGTGAAATCCCCGAAGGCCAGAGACACCACCAGAAACACCCCCATGCCCTGATACACGCTTTTCATGGTGTGCCTCTGGGTGACGTGGGCAATTTCATGGGCCAGCACACCCAGAATTTCCCGGTCGCTCTGGGCCAGTTTGATCAGGTCATCGGTGATCACGATGTCTCCAGAGGGCAACGCAAAAGCATTAGCACCCAGCAGTGAACTGGCATAAAAGTGCAACTGGTAAGGGTAATTCTCTCCGATGTCGGAAGTCATGCGCTGAAATTCCTCTGTCAGGCTTTTCTGGCGCTTGGTTGGAACTTTGCTGGGCTGCAAGTACTGCTTTTGAAGCAATTTCAGGGTCTGGTCTCCAACCGAAACCAGCACAGGCAAAGGGGTGGCTTCCGCGGCTTCTCTGGCAATGACGGGCAAACCCAACCGGAAAAACCCCAGCAAGAACACCCCGAGCACCACAAATCCGGTCAGCACCCATTTCCAGTTGCGTTCAATGGCATCCACCCAGCGCATGCCGGGATTGATGCGTTTTGCCACTTCGAGGGCCTGAATGGCCTGAAAATCTTCGGTGATGAGGCGGCCTCCGCCCTGTAAGTTGAACATCCTGCGGGTTTTTCCCAGAGGAGGCTGCAACTGCCATTCTCCCATCTTGAAAACCAGATGGTGTTCAGGACCCTGAATCTGCAGGTGTTGACCGTCCCATTGGGCCTGAACTTCGTGGGCTCTGGAACTCTGGCCGTCAAAATACGTGGCCACAAAAGTTTGAACTTGCATCTCTGACATGACTCAAAGTCCGATGTCAAAGTCCATGAACCCTGCTGCTGCATCACCAATGGCATTGTCTTCCTGAGAAGAAACCGCCACCAGTCCATCCAGTGCCCCTGCAGGCGCAATCACCCCAATCCGGCTGATCACGTATTTCAGGTAACGGATTTTGGCCCATGGGCTCAAGAGGCCCAGAGACACCACAATGGCCAGAATGTTGACCAGTTGGATTTTGATCAGGGTCCAGTGGTTGATCCGGCTTCTGAAACGGATTTGCCCGTCGTTCAGGGAGGTGTTGTCCAGCGAGTGGTTGAGCAGTTGGGCATAGATGTATTGTTGAAGGCCGACACCCACCAGCAACATGACCAGATAGGCCAGACCCGTCACCACCAGAACAATGATGCTTCCCACATTGGCCAGAATGGAATCAGGGTCTGCCCCACTCAAAATGGCCCCAAACACCGAAGTGAAAGCAATGAGTGTGAAAATGGCGGTCATCCCGATGCTGATGCCGTAGGCAATCAGGTAAACCACATAAAACCTGCCCACATCTCCCTTGAACTGGGACTGTGCAGCGCCCAGAGAGACATTGTCCAGCAGGTATCTTCTCTGGTAATAATGCACCAGCGGAAAAAGCAATCCCAGAGAAGGTGGCACCAGCAAGAGCCACCAAAGGTAATACTTGTAAGCATCGGAAAGGGAGCCCCAGAACTTGAAACGGATGTTGCGGTACGCCGAACTGCTGGCCATGAACCGCATGGACTTGTACATCAAGTAGGGGTAAAACAATCCAAAAATCCCCAGCAACACATACATCCAGACTTCCTGATACAACTGCGAGAAGTAATAGCAGGCAGCTGCGATGGCCACCAGAATGTTGCCCTTCAGGATGGCGATGGGGTCTCCAAGGTACTCAAAGCTCTGGCCATCCACAACGGTGTTGGAATACAGGTACTGTCTGGCCCGGACCTTGGCCCACGCTGCATAAACCCCGAGGGTGATGACACTCAAAAACAGATTGACAATCCAGATCCTGAAGTACTCGTTGGCCGTGCCAGTGAACTGGATGCGGTGCAATTTGGACAGCGACTGGTCAGGGTCTGCGTAAGACCTTGGCTCATCAAGCATCAATTCATTCATTTCACGTACTCCTCACACAATGGTAACAAAAGCAAACTTTGGTGGATGTGAGCAGGTTTGATGCAGGAGGTCAAAACAGATTGAAGTATAGTCAGGACCATGATTGTGGCCATCGGCACCGACCTGATTGAAATCCACCGCATCCGCAAAGTGCTGGAACGGGAAGGCGACCACTTCCTGCACAAGATTTTCACCCCAGAGGAACTGCATTACTGCCTGAAAATGGCCGACCCTGTTCCCTCTCTGGCCGCACGTTTCGCTGCCAAAGAGGCCTTCCAGAAAACATGGTTTGAGGGACACAGCTGGCAAGACGTGTGGGTGGTGCGTGATGCCACACCAGACGGCCCTTTTCCCTTTTCCAGACCTTACCTCAAGTTCAGTCCACAGGTCACACACATCATGCAGGAAAACCTCTGGGTGGCCCACCTGTCCCTGACGCACACCAAGGAACACGCCCAGGCCATGGTGATACTGGAGCAGCAAGCCTGAAGGACAGGGTTAACGTTGCAGCAAACTTAAAACTTCCACATGGGAGGTGTGTGGATAAAAATCCCATGGGATGGCCTCTTGCAATTTGAATCCCCATTCGCCCAGTTGCTTGACATCTCTGGCCCATGTGGCTGGATCGCAAGAAACGTACACCAGCGTGTCGGCCTGACTTCTTCCAAGCATCTCAATGACCTCAGGGGTCAAACCTGCTCTGGGTGGATCCAGCGTGATGGTGCCATACCCGAGGTTCATGCGCCGGGCATCGCCCCTCTGGAATTTGACGTTTTTGATCTTCAGGCGTTCCGCATCTTTTTTGCCCCGGTCCAGACTTTCCTGATTGATGTCCAGAACGGTCACTTTGCCGTAGTTGCTGGCAAGATGGAACCCCAGAGCGCCACTGCCCCCATACAGGTCGAGGGCCGTCTCCCCTGCTCCAGCCAATTCGGCGGCCTCCAGGAAAAGTGCCCCTGCAGCCTCTGGATTGACCTGTGCAAAACTGCTCACCATCACAGAGAGGGCATGCTTGCCGTATTGCTCCAGGATGGACGGTTCGCCCCAGACCAGCTTGGCTCCATGCTGAAATCGGTACTTGCCCGGTCTAGCATGGGAAACCCCATGCAAGCCCAGATCTGCCAGATACAATGCAGCTTTCTGGTAATCCTGAGGGGTGCCTTCTCCAATCAGGGCAGCTAGGGTTTCTCCAGTCAGGATGCTGGTTCTGAACACCACTTCATGGGCTGCCCCCAGTTTTGCAGGGTCCACGGTTCTGAGCAGGCGATCAATCCGGTCATGGGCGATGGGATCTGCACGCAAGGTGCGTTTCTCATGGCTGCCCCGTTCGCGGTAAAAAAACCGTCCCGAGTCGATGCCATACTGGGCCACCGTGCGGTAATGCCACTGGCTCGGGCTGGGCTGGGTTTTTGACACCTGCATCTGGATTTTTCCAATGCGGTTCAGGGCATCTTGCACAATGCCCTGCTTGTAGACCAGTTGCGCCTCGTAGGTCGCATGGGCCAGATTGAGGGTGGGGGGAGCATCCAGAGGGTCTGTGCGGTCTGCTGAAGCTTCCAGAACACGCACAATCCGGGCGGTTCGGATGGGTTTTTCCTGAAAGACCTGCACATCCAGCACTTCGCCGGGCAGTCCAGCTTCGACGAGCACCACACCTTGTTCACTGCGTGCAAGCCCGAGGCCACCCGCGATGATTTTTTCGATTTTGACGATCAACTTTACTCCTTGAAGTGCATGTCGCCGGCTTGCGCCAGAATTTTCAGGCGCTCCTGGCTCTGGTCGCCTTGCAGACCAGACACACCATGCTGCTCCATCAGTTTACGACCCGGGATCAGGTAAATGTACTTCTGGCCATCTCCAGCCCCTTTGTCTTCTTTCTGGCTGAGGTCAAAAAAGGCCTGATCCACACCTGCAGCCTGGAAAAATGCTTTTTCCTGCTGCAAAAATTCTTTGAACCGCTTGAACGCCGTGTTCATCTGGTCGGTGGTGGGAGGGGTGCCTGTGGTGCTCTTGAACTCGGTTTTGAGGTTTTCCCGGATCTGGTCATCGGTCAGTTGAGCTGCCACAGCAGTGTAATTGCCCTGAAAACCCACCACTCCGCCATCCAGAACCTTGGTTTTGCCTGCCAGAAACCAGTAATTGGCACAGGCAGCCGTGCAGAACTGCTGCACCACCACCGTAACCCCTTGCTTCTGGAGTTTTTGCCCAATCTGAAAAGCCGCACGGTAATCCCCTTTGATGGAGTTCACCTGAACGGTTGTGATCTCTGGGGTGAACACTTTTTCAAAGTCGGTGTAACTGTCTGGTCGGATGGCACCCTCAAATTTCAGGGTGGTGTTGTCCACTTTCTTCCATTGGGGCGTGAAACGGAAACTGGGGGTGCAGTACGCCCTGCCCAGCCCCTGGGTGTCTCGGGCCAGAATGTTGCAACTCAGGGCAGTCACATCGAAGGCAGAAAAGAAGAACAGCAGAGAAAAAATGACCGCAGAAGCTGCCCAGAAGCGTTTGCTGGACAGCAGGTCAAAAAGCCGGGAGCGGGTGAAATCCATTTGCCTGATTCTACCTGAAACCGTTTGCAAAGCTCGGGGTGTGGTCTGGATGGCCGAGAGCCGAGAGCCGAGAGCATCGTGTGATGCGTGTCAGAGATGGTCAAGGGGCTGTAGGGGCGAGCGTGCAGAGAGACCAAATTGCGGTCCCTCGTTTTGCACAAGAAGGCATGCCTCGCCCTGCGTTGCCATCGCAAAAGCTTTCATTTGCCCTTGGCAAATCCAAACAACAAAAAAGCCCCTCGCAAGCGAGAGGCCAGAGCATCAGAACAAGCTCATTCCAGATAGGTGTACCCGAGCAGTTCCTCGGTGTAGGTGGTCCCGAGTTCTTTGGCTTCGGAAGGGGTGAAGTTGCCTTTTTTGCGGGCGGTTTCGATCTGGGCTTCGATGGAGTCGCGCAGGTCGTCTTCTTCGTAACCCATGTTCTCGATCATGCGGCGGGCTTTTTGACCGCGCACAAAGAGGTCGATGCGGTACCCTTCTTCTTTGTCTGCGACCACATGGGCTTCATTGACTTTGCCGAACAGGTTGTGACCGCTCCCCAGCACATCCTGATAGGCTCCAGCAAGGAAAATCCCGAGGTAGTAAGGGTTTCCATCTGGTTCATGCAGGGGCAGGGTGCGTTTCACATCGCGCAGGTCAATGAACTTGTCGATTTTGCCGTCGCTGTCACAGGTGATGTCCACCAGTGTGGCTTCACGGGTGGGACGCTCATCGAGGCGGTGAATCGGAATGATCGGGAACAGCGTGTCAATGGCCCAGTTGTCTGGCAGTGACTGGAACAGGGAGAAGTTGCAGACGTACTTGTCTGCCAGCACACGCGGCAAATCTTCCAGCTCGTCAGGGACGTACTTCATGTCCTGAACGGCCTTGGCGATTTTGCGGATGATGGCATTGAACAGGGCCTCACCACGGGCACGGTCATGCAGACTCAGGTACCCGAGGTTGAACAGGTTGTTCATGGTGTCTTTGTCTGCCACTGCATCGTTGTAAATCTCACGGGCGTTGCGCACGGTGATGTTTTCCATCAGTTGCTCAAGGTCCGTGACGATCTGGTGCTGGTCCTCTTTGCGCTCGGGGATGAAGCTCTGGTCCACATTGGGGCCAGTCACGTCCAAAACAGGGATCACCAGAACAGAGTGGTGTGCAGTCAGGGCACGTCCAGATTCGGACACGATGATGGGTTCTTGCACTTCCATGCGCTGGCAGACTTCTTGAATGGTGTAAACCACGTCTGCGGCGTATTCCTGCATGGTGTAGTTCATGCTGGCATAGAAGGTGGTTTTGGAACCGTCGTAGTCCACGCCAAGGCCGCCCCCGACGTTCAGGTACTTGACGGGCACTCCAGCTTTCACCAGGTTGGCATACACATTGGTGGCTTCACGCACGGCCACTTTGATGCGGCGGATGTCGGTGATCTGGGAGCCGATGTGGCAGTGAATCATGGTGAGGGCATCCAGCATGTCCTCTTCGCGCAGGCGCTCCACCACGTGCAAGAGTTCGGCGGCGTTGAGTCCGAATTTGGCGTTGTCTCCACCGGATTCTTCCCACTGGCCGCTTCCTTTGGCATTCAGTTTGAAACGCACCCCCACCGCAGGCTTGACATTGAGTTCTTTGGACAGGCGCAGCACCCGGTCCAGTTCGCTCATTTTCTCAAGGGTGATGACCACGTTTTTGCCGAGTTTGCGTCCCCATAGGGCCAGACTGACAAAACCATCGTCTTTGAAGCCGTTGCAGCACAGCAAGGCCTCGGGGTGGATGTTCTGGGCCAGACACAGGGCAAGTTCTGCTTTGGAGCCTGCTTCCAGTCCAGTGTGGTAGGAGTAACCTGCTTTGGCGATGGTTTCCACAACCACACGCCTCTGATTCACCTTGATCGGGAAAACACCCTGATACTTCCCCTGGTAATCGTATTCCTTGATGGCTTTTCGGAAAGCCTCGGAAAGACTTTTCACGCGCTCTGCCAGCACCTGCGGGAAACGCAAAATGATGGGCATGCTCTTACCGCGTGCCACGAGCTCCTCAATGACTTCCTCGAGAACGATGGAAAGTCCGCCGGGCAAATCCACTTCCAGTTTGCCTTCGTCGTTGACACGAAAATAACCGCTGGACCAGTAGGGTACCCCATAGAGTTCAGCGGCATCTTGAGGCTTGAATCGGGTGTTTTTCAACGCTAGGTTTCCTCCTTGGCTACAGGGTGATTCCTGATTGCAGAGTTGAGTTTACCACCTTTTCAAAGGGATGATGTCATGATGCTGACAATCGATCCAGACGGGATTTCAGAAGCCTGAAACGAACTTTTGAAACACCTCATGTCTCCAGAGGACACCGCATGAAATCTTCCAGAACCCAAGGGCACCTCCTGAAAAATCAATACTTCAGTTTGTAAGTGACGGTGTCTCCGACTTTGATGCCATTCTGTTTGAACCATCCGATGTTCATTTCGATGGCCCCTATCACAGGTTTGCTGGAGGGGTAGGTCTGGCAGTTGGTGTCGGTGGCTTTGCAAGGCTGCATTTGCAGGATGTCCACAATCACACCTCTGGCATTGAAATAGGCAATGTCCAGAGGAATCAGGGTGTTTTTCATCCAGAAGCTGGCCTGTCTTTCTTGCATGCCCAGCAGGAAAAGCATCCCACTGTTTTTGGGCATGCTGGTGCGGTACATGAGGCCACGTTCGGCTTGCTCTGGAGAGATGGCCGCTTCCAGCAGAACCGTGCGGGAAACTTTGCCTTTGAAGGTGACTTCGGCTTTGCCAAAAGGGACGGCTTCCACTCCAGCAGGGAGTTTCAACTGTGCACTGGCGGTCCCGAGAAACAATGCGGCAAGGAGGAGGGGTGTTTTCATGCTGTCTTTATGCTACTTGCCTTTTCCCTGTAAAAAGATGAAAAACCCTCTTGAGGAATTGCAGAGTTTTGCTTGCCAGCCTTGATGGAACGTTCCAGAAAACCCCGGGCCAGAGGTCTATGTCTTTTTTACACATCAACAACAGATTGCTTATAAAGAGGACAAGGAGCCAGAGATGCAGAATTTACCCGATCCCATCAGACTTTTTCTGACCGACCTCGCCAACATTCCTGAAGTGGAGGCTTTGCTTCTGGCAGGCTCTCAAACCGCTGGAACCACCGATGCCCATTCAGACCACGATGTGTACGTTTATTCCTCGGTGATGGTGCCAGAGGCTTCAAGGCGTGCTGTCTTCGAGAAACATGGCGCACAGATGGAAGTGGGCAACACCTTCTGGGAACTGGAAGACGACGGTTACATTGGAAGGGCTCCCATCGAACTGATCTACCGGTCATGGGAAGGCCTCGAAAACGACATGGAACGCACCGTGGTGCGTTGCGAAGCGTGGATTGGCTACACCACCTGCTTCTGGGACAACTTCATCCATTCACGGATTCTGTTTGACCGGACAGGCAAAGCCAGAGCCCTGCAAGAAAAATACACTGTCCCTTACCCTGATGCGCTGGCCCACAACATCATCCAGAAAAACCTGCCCCTGTTAAAAGCCCAAATGCCCAACTACATCGATCAGGTGACCAAAGCCATCAAACGGGATGACTTTGTGAGCATCAACCACCGGATTGCAGCATTTCTGGCCTCTTATTTTGACATCCTGTTTGCCCTCAACCGGATGCCCCATCCCGGCGAGAAAAAACTCATTCGCATTGTCAAAGCACACTGTCAGACCATCCCAGAGCATTTTGAAGAAGATGTGACTGCCGTGACCTTGCTGAATGTGCCTCTGGAAAGGGTGCCTTTTCACCTGAACCGTCTGGCCGAAGAAATCGAAACCCTGCTCTGATATGAAATCCCCCTCCTGAGGCAACTGGAGGGGGATTATTTTGAATTTCTGGGGCCTCAAGCCCGAGACAAATTGGCGAACTTGGTCATCAGGGTTTTGTTGCCCACCCCTGCAAAGTTGACCGTGATCTGCTGTTTGTCACCGAAACCAGCCACTGCCAGCACCACCCCTTGCCCAAACTTGGGGTGTTTGACTTTTTCGCCCCCCTTGAAACCATCTGGAGCAGCCGAAGGTGCCGTGGATTTGGGGACACTCGGGGCACTCGGGTGGAAACTGGACCAACTGCCGCGTTTTTTGGCACCCGCGGGCTGTCCGTACAGGTCCACAGGGACAAAACCACCTTCAATTTCCTCAAGGAAACGGCTGTCTTCGCAGGCATTGGTTTTTCCGTATTGCATGCGGTTCTCTGCGGCTGTCAGGTACAGGCGGTCCATGGCTCGGGTGATGCCCACGTAAAACAGGCGGCGTTCCTCTTCGAGACCACCGGGTTCCATCAGGCTGTTCCGACTGGGCAACAGGCCCTCTTCCACACCCACAATGAACACCACCGGAAACTCCAGTCCTTTGGCGTTGTGCAGGGTCATGAGGGTGATGCTTTCCTCTGGGACTCCCCCGTTTTCCCGTTTGACTTTTTCATCGTCCACGCTGGAAAGCAAGGCTGCATCATCAAGGAAGTCGGCAATCGAACCTCCTTCGTGCTGCTCGCTCCAGTCGGTGGCTGCGTTGATGAGTTCCTCCAGGTTCTCGCGGCGGTCCTGGCCTTCACGCCCTTCGTTTTTGAGCATTTCCAGGTAGCCTGTGGACTCGATGACCAGTTGCAGGAAGTGGTGGGGTTCGTAGTCCTCCACTTTCTCGTGGAGGTCTTTCATCAGGAGGGCAAACTCTTGGCATTTGTTGGCCCCACGTTCCAGAATGGTGTCTGCCATGCTGGCGGCTTCCAGAAGGGATTTCCTGTGCAGGCTGCCCCAATCCAGCAGTTTCTGAACAGCGGTATCTCCGATGCCTCTTTTCGGACGGCCCACAATGCGCCGGAAAGCCACATCGTCTGAAGGGTTGATGGCCAATCGGGCATAAGACAGGATGTCTTTGATTTCCCGGCGGTCATAGAAGCCCACCCCACCCACAATCTTGGCCGGGATCTGGGAGCGCCTTAAGGATTCTTCCACCACCCGAGATTGCGCGTTGGTGCGGTACAGCACGGCCATGTCGGTGAGTTTGTACCCACGGTGACTCATCAGGGTGATTTGCTGGGCCACAAAGTCGGATTCAAACTTCTGGTCGGTGGCCCGGTAAAACCACACGTCTTCCCCGTCTGGCTTCACAGGCACCAGAGTCTTGTCCAGACGCTCGGTGTTGTTCTCGATGAGTTTGTTGGCGATGGTCAGGACCTTGGCACTTGAACGGTAATTTTCCTGAAGTTTGTAGACCTTGGCATCTGAATAATCCTGTTGAAAGTCCAGAATGTTTTTAATATCTGCGCCCCTGAATTTGTAAATGCTTTGGTCGGGGTCCCCAACGACCAGAAGATTTCTTTCTTTGCTGGCCAGAAGCCTTGCAAATTCATACTGGGCGGTGTTGGTGTCCTGATACTCATCGATCATGATGAACCGTGCCCGAGCCTGAATTTTTTCAAGCACATCCGGGACTTCCCTGAACAGGCGAACGGTTTCGGTGAGAAGGTCCCCGAAATCGATGGCATTCATGCCACGCATTCGGGACTCGTAACGGCGGTACCCTTCGACGGCCACATCTTTTTTGAGGCCAGCCATGAACTCATCCCCTTTGAGGTACAGGTCATCGGGGGTCCAGAGGTTGGATTTGGCCTTGTCGATGATGGAGCGCAGGTACCTCGGGTTGGAATCTTGAGGCATGCCGGGAATGCTGCCCATGATTTCTTTGAGCAGGTCCAGTTGATCGTCGTCGTCGAGGATCACAAAGCCACGTTTGAGTCCGATGCGTTCACCATACGCCCTGAGAATGCGGACGCCTGCAGAGTGGAAGGTGCTCATCCAGAGGTCACCGGCCCCGTAGACCAGTTTCTCGGCGCGTTCTCTCATTTCAGCAGCGGCCTTGTTGGTGAAGGTGACCGCCAGAATTTCTCTGGGGGGAACATGATGGTGCATGATCAGGTGGGCCAGACGGTAAACCAGTGTGCGGGTTTTGCCACTTCCTGCTCCGGCAATGACCAGAGCAGGACCGGTGAAATGTGCGGCGGCCTCTGCCTGATTGGGGTTTAGCTGTGACAGTAAATCCATGTGCCAATTCAGTTTACAGCAAGACGAATGTGAGGTCTGCAAGTGAATGTACCAGGTGTACCTGCCGAGTGACCCCCAAAAGGCTCTACAAAAGTTATACTAGGGGTAAGAAAGTTGGTATTGTATCAAAGGGCGACTGATATCATGAGCAAACAGGAACAACTGCAACACATCATCGATCACCTTCGCAGTGCCATCCCCGAGCTTCAAGGGGTTATGGTGGCCTCTACTGACGGTCTGCCCATCGCATACTCGATGGCCGGCACAGACCCGACCCGCGTGGCAGCGATGGCGGCAACGGCCCTAGGTCTGGGGAAGCGCATCAGTGAAACACTGAACGCCGGAACCCTTAGTGAAACCAGCGTCACTGGTTCAAGCGCACAGATCCTGATCTATGCTGCGGGCACCAAAGGCGTACTGGCTGTGGTTGCACCCAGTTGGTCCAGCGTGGGTCTGATTCACCTGGAAGCCCGTGATGCAACCCGCAAAATCGCAGAGCTGCTGTAACCCAGCCTCTGGCGTCCTGATGGTCTGCCCTGCGGGGCAGATTTTTGTTTTGCCAAATGCGGTCATCAAATGTTGGCAAGCACAATCTACAAGTTCGCTAACCTTGTACACTATAAAATATGCGTCTTTCCACCACCGACATCTACTCGTTTCAAGCCCTCGGGTATCTGGGGATGCAAGAGCTGGACCGTTGGGTCAGCAGCGACGAGATCAGTGAGCACACCGGCATTGCGCGTCCTTATCTGGTTCGCATTCTGGCTTTGCTTTCCAGCAAAAACATCATCAAATCCAAAAAAGGGATTGGCGGAGGTTATGCTCTGGCACGCAAACCTCACCTGATCAGCCTGTGCGAGGTGGTGCGTGCCGTGGATGGTCCGGTGGCCCCCCTGTCTTGCATCAGCCTGAACTGGCATGAAGACTGCCCCGAGGAACCCCGCTGCTTTGCCCGCAACAAAATCTGGCGCAGGATCCGGGATGCCGTTCTGGAAGTGCTGGGCGAGATGACCGTCGCCGATCTGGTTCAGGACTTCAAGCAGGGCAACAACTATTCTTATTGTCTGAACCACCTGCTCCGTCCCAACGTTTGAATTCCCCGCATTGAACTGCACACCTGAAGCCAGAGAGCCTCCCGGTCATCTCTGGTTTTTGTTGTTTGAGTCACAAGCGATTGAGCCCGTTTTAGACAACTCGTGGATGTCTCTTGACCCGAATCGCAGCATTGTTTACAATCCTTGTAAATTGAGTAGTTTACTATTCTACTCAACTATTTAGGAGGGGTTTTCCCATGGACCACAGACCAAGCCTTGAACACTTCCAGCAAAGCAACATGATCGCCCTGACACTGATCGGACTGGCGCTTCAGGTGCCTGTGCTGCTCATGTGTCTGGCCGTTGCGATCCTGCTCGGGGCCATCTCCCCTGCCCACTCTCCTTTCCGTTGGCTGTACAGCAAAATCACTGGAATCCAGTTTCCCAAACCCTCTGGTTTTGATGCCAGCCAATTTGCCCAACTGCTGGGAAGCGCCTTTTTGCTTTCCGCCAGTGTGGCCCTTTTCAGCCAGAACTTCCTGCTCGCCGTGGTGCTTGGAGGCATGGTGGTGATCCTGGCCCTCATCAACCTGACCACAGGTTTTTGCCTCGGTTGCCAGATCTACTACCACCTGAAACTCCAGACCTACCGCCTCCGCCAGAGCAGACAGTAAAACCTCACCCACCTGTGGTGCTCCAGCCTGAGGTCCACGCGGAGCATCGCTTTTTTGAAGGAGCCACCCCATGAAAAAGATCTTCCTGACCGTTCTCCTGATTGCTGGCGCAGCACAAGCCCAGAAAGCCGACTCTGTCCGAATTGGCATCTTCCCCAACGTCACCCACGCCGCAGGTCTGGTGGCCGTCAACCAGAAACTGTTCCAGAAAGAACTGGGCAACGTCAAACTGGAAGTCAAAGAATTTGCCAACGGCTCCCAAATCAACGAAGCTTTCGCCGCTGGTGCCATTGATTTCGCTTATGTGGGACCCGGTCCAGCCATGAACGCTTTCATGCGCGGCGTGCCCATTCAGGTGATTGCAGGTGCAGCACAGGCCGGAGCCGTGCTGGTCTCCAGAGGGGACATCAAAATCACCGGGGTCAAAGGCCTGAAAGGCAAAAAGGTGGCGGTTCCCACCCGTGGCTCTACGCAAGACATCTCTCTGCGTTATATCCTGAGAGAAGCAGGCTTGAAACCCACCGATCAGGGAGGCGATGTCACCATCGTCCCCATCAACCCCGCTGACATGCCTGCTGCATTTGCCTCCAAACAGGTGGATGCCGCTCTGGTGCAAGAACCGTGGGGCGCTGTGCTGGAACAGCAAGGGGCCAAACTGGTGCTGAACGAGCGGCAAATCTGGAAAGGTGGCAATTACACCACCACCGTGCTCGTCGGCAACACCACCTTCATGAAAAACAACCCCAAGATCACCGAAGACATCGTCAAAGGTCACCTTGCAGGCATCAACTTCATCAAACAATCCAATGTGCTGGCCCAGAAAGCCCTCTCCAACGAAATTCACGACATCACCAACGTCCGTCCCGACCAGAAAGTGCTGTTCAAGGCCCTTGCCCGCACCAAAGTGGGCTGGCAAATCCCTCTGGACACCCTCGAAGAGTACGCCGAGTTGAACCGTGACGCTGGCTTTGCACGCACCACCCCTGATTTCTCCCAATTCCTCAACCTGAGTCTGGTCCAAAAACTTGTCAAGTGAGGCCCCACATGAAAAAACTTCTGTTCACAACGCTGCTTTTGATGGGTGCAGCACAGGCCCAAAAAGCCACCACCGTCCGACTGGGATTTTTTCCCAACCTGACCCATGCAGCAGCTCTGGTGGGGCTTGAAAAAGGCTACTTTCAAAAAGAACTGGGCAACGTCAAACTGACTGCCAAGGAATTCATTGCTGGAACCGCCCTCAACGAAGCCTTTGCTGCGGGTGAAATCGACATCGGTTACATTGGCCCCGGCCCTACCATCAACGGTGCCGTGCGCGGTCTACCTGTGCAAATCATCGCAGGGGCTTCCAACGCTGGAGCCGTGCTGGTTGCCCGCAAGGGATCAGGCATCCAGAGCTACAAAGACCTGGCGGGCAAAAAAGTGGCGGTTCCCACCCTCGGAAACACCCAGGACATCAGCCTCCGGCACATCCTCAAGGAGCAAGGCCTGACCGGAAAAGTCACCATTCAGCCTCTGGCCCCTGCCGATGTTGCTGCAGCTTTTGTGTCCAAGCAACTGGATGCGGCTCTGGTTCCCGAGCCCTGGGGTGCTTTGCTGGAAACCCGTGGTGGTGTGCTGATTGGCAATGAAAAAACCGTCTGGCGCAATGGCGATTACCCCACCACGCTGGTCATTGTGAACACCAAATTTGCCAAAGAGAACCCCGAACTGGTCAAAGCCTTCCTGAAAGGCCACCTCAAAGCGGTGAACTTCATTCAGAAGAACGGACCTGCAGCGCAAACCTCCATTTCCAACAAGCTGCTTGAGTTGACCAAAGAAAAAGTGGACCCTCGGGTGTTGCAGCGTGCCCTCAAACGCACCGAAATCACCGTGAATTACGATCTGGATGCCCTCAAAGAGTATGCAGACCTGAACAAAGAAGCAGGATTCATCCGCACCCTGCCTGACTGGAACGCCCTGATCAACACCAGTTACCTGAATGAGGTGAAGTGAGTGCAACGCAGCCTGACCCAAAGTCCAAAACGTGCCACACCCTTATGGGTGTGGCAAATTGTCGGCGTGGCCTTTCTGTTGGGGCTCTGGTACCTGCTGACCAGCGTGCTGAAATTGTGGCCTCCATATGTGATGCCCACCCCTCAACTGGTCTGGGAAGAACTCCGCTATGGTTTTGTTCCCAGTGAGAACCCCAACGATGGACAGTTGATCCATGCGGTTCTGGGCAGCCTCAGGCGGGTGCTTTTGGGATATGTGATTGCCATTGGCATTGGCGTGGTGCTGGGTGTGCTGCTCAGTGCAAATCGCACTTTGCGGGACACGGTCGGCACATGGTTGACCGCCATCCAGAGCATCCCCTCCATTGCCTTTGTGCCTCTGGCCATCCTGTGGTTTGGCTTGAATGAACGGGCCGTGCTCTTTGTGGTGATTCTGGAAGGCACCCTGCCCATCGCGCTTGCGGTCTCCAGTGCCCTGTTGAATGTGAACCCTGCCGTGGTGACAGCAGGCAAGAACCTTGGGGCCAAAGGCTTGAAGCTTTACACCCACGTCCTGCTTCCTGCAGCAGTTCCCAACTTGATCACAGGACTCAGAACCGCCTGGAGCTTCAGTTGGCGTGCCTTGATTGGTGCAGAGCTGCTCACCTCCAACCCTGGTCTGGGACAGGTTCTGGAAACCGGCAGAAACATCAGCAACATGGCTCTGGTGATCGCCACCATCCTGATGGTCGGCATCGTCGGTGGACTTTTCGATCAGGTGCTCAGGCGCTTTGAAAACAGCACCCGCACCCGTTATGGTCTGGAGGTGCGTCAATGAGCACCATCATCAAACTGACTGGCGTAGAGTACTCGTACAACCCCCAGAGCACCGTTGGGCCTCTGGACCTGCAAGTGCAAAAAGGGGAATTCCTGAGTGTGGTGGGTCCCTCGGGAAGCGGGAAAAGCACCCTGCTGAACCTGCTTTCTGAGAACTACAAGCCCACTGCTGGAACACTGGAATTTGCACCCGGAACCCGAATCATCATGGTGCAGCAAGATCCCGGCCTGTTCCCATGGCGCACAGCTTTGCAGAACGTGACTTTTGGTCTGGAGATGCAAGGGGCTTCCCGTTTTGAGCGTGAAGAAAAAGCCAGAGCGGCTCTGGATCTGGTGGGCCTGAAAGGCTACGAAAACCGCCGCATCCACGAACTGTCTGGAGGCCAGAAACAGCGTGTGGCTCTGGCCCGTGCCCTGATCATGAAACCCGACTTGCTGCTGCTTGACGAGCCTTTCTCTGCGCTCGATCCGCACACCCGCAATGCTCTGGGCGAAGAACTGAAAACCATCTGGCAGGAAACCGGACAGACCATTTTGCTGGTGACCCACGACCACATCGAGGCCGAACTGCTGGCCCAGAAAGTGGTGGTTCTGGAAGACGGCAAAATCAAGCATGTGGTGGATGTGCGTCTGGAATCCCAGAAAACAGCCCGTAGGCTCTGAAATCCCATCTTCCATCAAAAGTGAAATCCCGGCCAAGACCGGGATTTTTGGGTTTGCCGTGAGAAGTTCACTCTGGGTCTGCAATCACCCAATCGCTGCTGGAAAGTTGAATGTTCGGAATCTGCTTCCCTCCGGTGAGTTGAGGCACCCTTTCTCCAAGGTAGGCCCCGAGCCTCAGAATGCTGATCAGGCCTTGACTGTTCTGAACGGTTTTCTCGCCCCTGAGGGCTTCAAGGAAGGCCTTGGTGAATGCCCCGTTGCCCCATGAGGTGTCTTCGTAGGCATAAGAGTCTCCGCCCGTGGCTGCGAAAATCACTTTCTTGACGTTGGGTGGGGTGGGATTGGCATTGCTGGTGGTTTCCAGAGCCCGCACCAGTCCGTCCATTTTGGGGTTGGAAATGGCACGCACACCGTTGATGCCTCCGGCCCGGCAAGTGTCCAGAATGACGATGGTGTTGGCCTGCAACCCGGCATAAAACTCGGTGAGTTCATCTTGCATCAGGCCTGTCCTGCGCAGGTACTGGGGGTCGGTGTCGTAGGTGATCACGTAGTAACGCCCGTCCATCTGTTCACCGTGTCCAGAGAAAAATGCGATCACGGTGTCCTCGGGTTTGGCCAGTTTTTGCACCCGGATCATGGCCGCCTGAATGTTTTCCCAGGTGGCTTGACTGTTGAACAGGGAAAAGTCATACACGTTGTTGTAAACAATGCCCTGCTGTTTTTTCAGTTCACCCACGATGTCGGTGGCGTCTTTGACCGAATATTTGAGGAACCGGTCCTTGGAGACATATTTGTACTCGTCGATGCCCACTGCCAGAATGTACAAATTGCCTTGCGGAGTGAACTGGTTTTTGTTGTCTTTGCCGTGGGCCACCGTGAGTTTGTTCTGACCCAGCAAGGTGCCTCCCTGATAAGCCAGGATCTCGATGTTCACGGTTTTGGCATCGGCATCCAGAGGAACCGCCAGTTCATAATCGGTGGCTGCGGTGATCCCAATGGCTCTGGAATTGGTGCCGATGGGCTTTCCGTTCACCGTGATGCGAAATTCCAGATTGGGGACGGGTTTGCTGGTGCGAACCTTCAGGAACACCCAGTTTTCGGCGACCACTGCGCCCGGTTTGGGGTCCAGAATTTCCAGTTGAATCTGGTTGGCCGGAGGGGTCGAGGTGGTGACTGTGGTGTTGGGGGTGTTGGTGTTGGGATTGCTGGGCGGAGCAGCATCCACAAGCAACAAATCCAGGGTGCTCTGGGCTTCTTTGCTGCCTTGAGCAACCGCTTTTCGCAACCATTCCTCGGCTTTCTTGAGGTCTTTGGTGACCCCTTTGCCTTTGAAGTACAGGTAGCCCACCCGGTACTGGGACCACGCATCATCCTGTTCTGCCGCTTTCATGTAAAGATCGAAAGCCTTGCTGGGATCCTCGGGGACACCCGAGCCATTTTCATACATCAAGCCAAGGTTGGAGATGCTGAGCAGGTAATTCTGGTTGGCGGCCTGCTCGTACCAGTAAGCAGCCTTCTGGTAATCCTGCTTGATTCCTCCCAGACCAGCGTCGTACATGTACCCGAGGTTGTTCTGTCCTTTGGGATCTCCAGCTTCTGCAGCCTGCTGAAAGAGGGCAAGGGCTTTTTTGTCGTCTTGCGGTACCCCTTCTCCATTCAAATACATGATGCCCAGTTCTGCGGCCGCGGCACCATAACCTGCTTCTGCAGAACGCCTGTAATATTCAGCAGCTTTGGCGTAATCTTGCTTGACTACCGTTCCAGAGACGTAATAGAACGCCAGGTTGTACAGGGCATATTTGTTGTTCTGGTCTGCTGCTTTCTGGTACCAACCGATGGCCTGTGCATGGTCCTGTTTGACCCCTCTGCCAAATTGGTACAGGATGCCCATGTAGTTCTGGGCCTCATCGTAGTTTTTTGCAGCAGCTTGACCAAAGTATTGAAAAGCTTTGCTGTAATCCTGAGCAGTCCCCAGACCGTAATAGTACATGTAGGCAAGGTTGTAAGGACCATAAAAACTGCCCAGATCCGTGGCTTTCTGGAACAGTTGCAAAGCCTGTTTGTGATCTTGTTGGACGCCTTCTCCATCACGGTACATCAGGCCCAAATTGTTGTAGGCTCTGGCGTTGTCCTTATCAATGGCCAGGTTGTACCACTGGATGGCCTGACGGGCATCCTGGGTCACACCCAGACCGTTCTGGTACATGTAACCCAGTTCGACCAGAGCATCCACCTGTCCCTGCGCTGCAGCTTTCTGAATCCATTTGAAAGCCTCGGGGTAATTGGGGGGATCCAGCAGGTAGCTGTACACATATCCCACGTTGTACTGCGCAGGAGCGTGCCCCTGATCTGCAGCTTTGCGGTACCAGTTCAGAGCCTGCTGGACATCCCGCTTGACCCCATAACCGTTTTCATACATGTACCCGAGGGCATTCTGGGCCTGTGGATACCCCTGATTGGCAGACTTCTGGTAGAGTTCCACTGCTTTGTTGTAGTTGCGTTGGGTGACTTTGCCCAGTTCATAAAAAGTTCCAGTCAGGTACTGGCCTTTGCGGTTTCCCTGTGCACTGGATTTCTGGAACAGTTCAAAGGCTTTCTGATCGCTCTGGGGAACCCCGAGACCATACTGGTACAGCTCGCCAAGGTTGTTGAATGCCAGAGCCACATTCTGCTGGACAGCCAGCTGGTACCAGGTTGCTGCTTGCGTGTAATCCTGTGGCAAGCCTCCAACCCCAAAATCGTAAAGGTAGCCGATGATCGCCTGAGCATAACCATCCCCCTGCCGGGCCAGCGGCAAACATTCCTTGTAAGCCGTGACAAAGTCTGAACTTGCAAAAGCGTCATCGCATTTCTGGGTGTTTGCGGCAGCCCAGCCCGCGAGGCTCAGGGTGATGCACAACAGCAATTTACGCATGGGGCGTTCTCCTTGGTGTGGGTGGGCAGTGTGAAAGACGGCCTTGATGCTGAACAAAGGAACCGTTTTGGGTGATTTTGCACACTCTATTTCCATTATAGAAAAACGCCCCCTGAAGGGGCGTGACGGTGAACGCTCTGGGCCTTTTGGCTTATTCTTTGCGGTCATTCCTCGACGGTGAGGAAACCCAGCCTTTCGGCTTCTTGAACAAAGAAGTTGATGTTTTCACTGAGGGTTTGCTGCCCGAGGCTCTTGCGGTCGTAGGATTCGGTGGCAGCGATGATCAGGGTTTCGGCAAGGCAGGCAGGGACTGCCCCTTTTCCAAAGTGCAGGTTGACGTTGCCGGTCATGCTGCCTGGAGGAACCACCACACCCCCGGGAATCACGCGCACGCCGGGAATCTGCTTGACGCTTTCATCCACATCGGCGGGGCGGCCTTCGTCAAAAATCCAGGTGTTTTCTTTGACATGCTCGGGGAAAATCACCGGATCGGGATCGCTGGTGGCCGTGAAGATGATGTCACAGGTTTTGAGGGAGGCATAGTCCAGAGTGGCTGTGAATTCGGTGCTGGGGTTGGCCTTGGCAAGGGTTTTCATGCTGCGTTCCAGACGCTCCATGTCGCGGCCCAGCAAGATCACTTTGCCCACCTGTGGACTGATGGTCCGTGCAATCCCGAAAGCCACCACACCATTGGCACCCACCACGCCAGCGGTCACTTCTTTGAGATTGCGTCCTTGTTCTGCAAAGTGTTTGAGGATGCCGGGAATGGCGTTTTTCACGGTTCCAGCAGTGTAAGCCCCTCCGTTGGTGATGTGAATCTCTGGAACGGCTTCTTGCACCTCCAGCCCTTTGTTGCCCACGGTGCTCCAGAAAGCCCCGAGGCCAAACACGCTGGCCCCCAGTTCGTGGGCGAGCCTTGCACCCTGAATGGCACGCTGCACAGCCATTTCGGGTTTGTCTCTGAAGAACTCTGGCAAAACTGGGCAGGTGATCAGGTACATGCGGACATCGATGCCCTCAGAGGTTTTGATGCCGCGCAACTCATCCACTTTGACAGGACGCAGTTGCTCGGCAGCCCAGACCACCCATTTGATGGGAATCAGACCCCGATCCACGTAAGGTTTCAGCCATTTGATGCGCTCGGTCTGGAACATGTCCTCGGGGGTCAGGGCGTGAATCATGAATGCCGCCACCCGTTCGTTGGGGTTTTTGCCCCGCATGGGAATTTTTTCGCCCAATCTGGGTTCGGTGCGGTCCATGATGCGCCCGAGTTGTTCTTTCAAACGCCACACAGCCACACCCAGCATGATCCAGAGGAGGAACTTGTACTCTCCCTGAATGGAAGTGAACAGGGTCACCATCAGGGCCAAGAATCCGAGGGCAGACAGGGTGGCCACCACCACGAAACGGGTGTATGCCAATAGACCTGCGAAAACCGCCACCGTCAGGTAAATCAGCAGTTCTGGGAAGGCATGGGCGGCACTCCATCCAGCCAGCACACCCAGCAAAGCCAGATTTCCCCGGCCTCTGGGGGGCACATCAGGAAAAAACTGCTTGGGGGGGAACAGGTGCCCCATGTAAGCCGCAAAACCTGCCAGCACAGCAATTTCAGTCTGTCCGGTGGGCACTGCCAGACTGATGGCAATGAACACCTTGAACACATCGGACAGTCCAGAGAGGAGGGCTGGACCGGGACCCAGCAGGCGCATGACGTTCTCAATCCCGAGGTTGTGGGCAGACACCTCGCGGGGATGGTAACCGTTTTTCTTGATCAGCCAGTAGCCGAGCGGCAAACTGCCGATCAGGTAGCTGAGGGCTGCGACAACAATGGCGGTGATGATCATAAATACCAGCTCAAATGTAGCACGAATGCAAAAACGAATCCTTCAAGACATCACGATGCTTCAAGTGACCCTTCCCTCTGGACAGGCCCTGTGGGGTCGCCGATCAACGCCCAAAAAGCCAGAGGGACAATTTGGTGTTGCGGATGCCATAAGCGATGCCCAGAGGCACAAGCAAGGCAATCACAATATATGCCAACATGGTCAGCACAAAAAGGAAAGGGGACGCTGGATAGCCCAGAGCCTTGAAACCGTCCAACAGAGCCGGGTGGATGAGGTAAATCTGCAAACTGTGTTTGCCCAGAAAGCTCAGGGGGCCTTTGAACCACTGGGGGCCTCTGGCAAAGCTGTGGGCCAGTCCAAAGAGCATCAGGGCAAAGCTGGTGGTGAACACCCAGTAGGCAATGTTGTACTGGTAATTGTTGACTGGAAGTTTGATCATGGCATCGAAAGCGAGAGGAACATAGAATGCGTACCCCATGGCTGCTGCGATGAAGATGTACAGTCGGTAATTGCGCCATGCCCATTCAAATTCTTTGTAACGGCTTCCAAAATACATTCCGAGGGCCAGTGCAGGCATGTACCACCAGACCATGGTGGCTGGGTAACGGAAATCGACAATGGAGGTTTCTTTGTTGAGGAAATACATGCCCAATTGCAAGGCAAAACTGATCACCACAACACGCCAGAAGTGGCGCTGCTTGCGTTTCCAGAGGGGCACGAAAAGCGGAAACAGCACATAAAACTGCAAGGCGATCAACAGAAAGTACAGGTGATAATAGCCTTTCCCATACTGCAACCAGAACAGCCATTTTTCCCAGTCGAGAAAATCTCCGCCGAACACTGCAATCTTGTAGGTTCCATAAAGCAATGTCCAGATCACATAAGGCATCAGGCTTTTCTTAAAGCGTCCCCAATAAAAGCGTTTGACATTGAAGGGTTTCAGCACTGCAGCCTGTGTGAAAACCACAGCTGTCATGAACAAGAAAGCAGGCACAGCAAAATGCAAACTGCGGTTGAGGAAAATCAGCCAGGCATGAAGGTCACTGCCCTGAACAGCGTATCGGATGGAGAAACCCAGCACGTGGTGGCTGACCACTTCCAGAATGGACAGGCCTCTGAAAATGTCAATGGCCTGAATGCGGGTGGGTTTGACTCTGGCAGGTTTGTGGGCAGGGGGGGTTGTTGATGCAGTCACTTTCCATCCTCGCTGGGTGGGGATCATCCGGAACCATCAATGTGAAGTGTGGCTTTCATTTCCTGTGGTGTGGTCACACAGGGAACACCAGAGTTTTAGCACAGGAAGGCAGGTATAAATGCTCCTTGTCAGACTCCAGACCTGAAAGGTGCTGCTTCCAGTATCCCTTTTGATGCATGCACTGGGTGAGAAGTTCCACATCTGGCTGACTGCTCTCAAATGCACGCTGGACAACACATGGGCGGGCGTTTTAACTTAAACTGAGTGCAACATGAAGATTTTTCGTCGGTTTGCATGGATTTTGTGGGTGCTGCTTGGTTTGGCCGTGGGTTACTTGATTCCCACTTTGCAACGTCCTCCCTTGTTGTTGCAACAGGATGCTGTGGTCTCAGCAGTGGCACCTCAAACGTACACCTCCACCTTCAACAAAGATCTGGGAGGTTACATTGACATCCAGCCCAAAACCGAAGTCAAAAGCCTGCTGATCTTCTATCCGGGGGGACTGGTGCGGCCACAAGCCTATGAATGGCTGGGGGTGGCCTTGAGTCCTCTGGGCATTCGAACCATCATTCCCATGTTTCCTTTTGACCTTGCCGTTACCGACCAGAACCGCGCCGAAAAACTGCTGGACGCCATCAAACCAGAGGTTCCGGTGTTGATGGGGGGGCACTCTTTAGGTGGGGCCATGGTTTCCAGTTTTCTGGCCGACCATCCCGGCAAAGCTTCAGGATTGATCTTGATGGCAGCATATCCTCCCAATGGCAAAGACTTGAGCAGACAAAAGCTGCCTGTGCTCACTCTGGCAGCGGAAAAGGACGGTCTTGCCAGCATGTCTGACATCGACAACAGCCTCAAACTGCTTCCGCCGTCCACTCAAAAAGTGGTGATTGAAGGGTCTGTGCATGCTTTTTTTGGCAGGTATGGCCCGCAACAAGGGGATGGGCTGCCCACGGTTTCCAGAGATGTGGCAGAGCAAAAAATCCTCTCTGCAATCACAGCTTTTGTCCAACAAACCCTTGGCAACTGAGAAAACACCAAACACAAGTCTTGATCAGAATCTGCCAGATGTGGTAAACTTCTCGCTAGTGTTTTGTGTGTGGTAGCATCAAAACTCCCGGAGTATGGCACCGGGGCGAATGACCGAGCTTTCCCCGAGGCAACGACGTCAAGAGCCAAAACGCTAAACCCCTTCTTTGGAGTTGAGCGATGTTCAAAACCTACGTGCCTGAAAACCATGATGCAAAATGGGTCCTGATTGACGCTGAAGGTCAAACCCTCGGCCGTCTTGCCACCCAAGTGGCCAGCATCCTTCGTGGTAAAAACAAGCCCACTTTCACCCCCAACGAACTGTGCGGTGACTTTGTTGTCGTGATCAACGCTGGCAAAGTGAACCTCACCGGCGGCAAGCTGGACAAGAAAGTCTACACCCGTTACACCGGTTACCAAGGTGGCCTGAAGACGGAAACCGCTCGTGTGGCTCTGGCCAAACACCCTGAGCGCGTGATTGAGCATGCTGTGTTCGGCATGCTGCCCAAAGGACGTTTGGGCCGCCGCATTCACACCCGTCTGAAAGTCTACGCTGGCGCTGAGCATCCCCATGCTGCCCAGCAACCTGAAAAACTGGAGATCAAATAATGGAACAGTTCTACGGTACTGGTCGTCGTAAAGCCTCCGTCGCCCGCGTGTTCCTGCGCCCTGGCGAAGGCAAAATCGTTGTCAACGGCAAAGACTTCCAACAATACTTCCGTGGTCTGGTGAAAGCCATCTACGCCCTGCAAGGCTTCCGCGAAACCGGAACTTTGGGCCGTTACGATGCCTACATCACCGTCACCGGTGGTGGCCCCAGCGGTCAGGCCGATGCCATCAAACTGGGCATTGCCCGCGCCCTGATTCAGGCCAACCCTGACTTCCGCAGCGCCCTCAAGCCCAAAGGCCTCTTGACCCGCGATGCCCGTGAAGTCGAGCGCAAAAAAGCCGGTCTCAAAAAGGCCCGCCGCGCTCCCCAGTTCTCCAAGCGTTGATTTTTACCGCTTACTCAACACCCCGAGGTTGCTCGGGGTGTTTTTTTGGATCAGGCTTTTCCCTGAAACTTTTACAGGAACATGACGACTGTAACATTTTTTTGACAATTCAGGACATTTGCACATTTGTGCACAAAGCTGATTTTCTTAGCATGGTCCTTGCGAGGAAAAACCATGTCCATCATGACCACCAGTGAAGAACTGCAAAACTTACGTGAAGCCATTCTTGAACAGATGCCCCCCGAAACCCGATTCACCCCTCAGGATGCCAGGGTGCTGCAACAGTACCGCCAGATGTTTCTGGGCCTGTCTGATGCTCTGGTGACCCAGTTTTACGACATGCTTTACCAACACCACCAGACCCGACAAATTTTCACCGAAAATGAACGGGCACAGCGTGAAGTGACCCTGCGCCAGTGGTGGCAAAGGGTGTGCTACGGCCCCATCGACGACCACTTCTGGGACTGGATGACCTTTGTGGGTCTGGTGCATGTGGTTCGGGGGGTGCACAATCCCATGATGATCAGTGCCTGGGGATTTGTGTCCGAAAAGGCGATGGAAAAAGCCAGAGCCTCCCTCCCCCCAGAGCGCGTATATGAGCTGCAAGGCGCGATGGTGCGCTTTGGTCAGACTTTCAGCGCCCTGATCACCGAAAGCTACCTGAGAAACCACCTGGAGATGATTGCAGGGGCCACCGGAACCGATGAGCATCTGGTGGAGCTGCTGGTTCGTCTGGGCAGGCAGGATTTCAAAAACCAGATTCCAGACCTCAAAAGAGATCTGGATCTGGCACACCACTGAATTCTTTGGGCTGAACTTACGGGCGCTTGGGTGCCACAGCCAGCACAGGCCGGTCAATGGGGCTGGAGAGGATCATGCTGGTGTTGACCATGCCGTACATGCTCAGGGCAGACAGCAGTTTTTCAAGGTGTTCGGCACTGGAGACAGCCACTTTGATCATGTGGCTGTCGGATCCAGTGACCACCATGCATTCCATCACCTCTGGGTAGTCTTTGAGGATTTCGGTGACTTTTTGCCAGCGTTCGTTGTTGGAGCGGAAACGGATCAGGGCCTGAAGGTTGAGCCCGAGGAATTTGGGATTGATCTTGACCGAGTACCCCTCGATGCAACCCGAGTCTTCCAGACGGCGCACCCGTTCAATGGTGGCAGGCAGGGAAAGTCCAATGCGCTTGGAGAGGTCAGTGAAAGTCATGCGAGCATTCTCAGTAAGGGCCTGTAAGATCTTAAGGTCTACTGCGTCAAGCTTGTTATTTTCTTGCATACTTCACTCCTTGTTCAAGAACATTTTAACCTATTCTAACCCAAATATTAAGATTTTGCATTTACCGCCTCGGAACTCAGGAGTACCATACAGGGGCTTCATCACCTGAAGCATGCACATCCAACCTTGTACGCTTTAACACCAACCTCCTGCCCTCCTCACGGGGGGCGCTTTTTTGGATGTTATAGTGAGCCATGCAACCAGAGCCGATTGTGCTGTTTGATGGCGTTTGCAACTTATGCAACAATTCGGTTCAATTCATTCTACTCAATGAACGCACCCAAAAACTGCATTTCGCCTCGCTGCAAAGCGAAGTGGGCCAGAGCCTGATTGCACAACACTGGAAGGGCGCAAACCTTCCAGAATCGGTGGTTCTCATTGAACAGGACAGGATTTACGTCCAAAGTGAAGCCGCCCTGCGCATCGCCAAACACCTGAAATTCCCTCTGTCTTTACTCGGTCTATTTGTGGTGGTGCCCCGACCCATCCGGGATGCTGTCTACGACTGGATTGCCCGCAACCGCTACAGGTGGTTTGGCAAACAAGACCATTGCATGCTTCCACGCCCGGAATGGAAATCCCGATTTCTGGGTTGATGAACTCTGGAGGTTCCATGGATTTCTTGAACCACACGTCCCACCGTCCGTGGCCCCTGCCCTCTGGGCCATGGTTGCTGTACATGGAGTGGCACAATTTGCTGTTCCTGCATTATCCCATTGACCCGGAAGTGCTGGCTCCCCACATTCCAGAGGGCCTGACCCTCGAAACCCACCATGGCTTTGCATGGCTGAGCGTGGTCCCTTTCCAGATGAAGAAAACCCGGCCCAGAGGTGTGTTTTCTGTGCCCTCTGTTTCTGACTTTCTGGAACTCAACCTGCGCACTTACGTTTCAGCAGAAGGCAAACCCGGCGTGTTCTTTTTCTCGCTGGATGCCCAGAGCCCTCTGGCGGTTCGGGGTGCCCGGATGGGGTTTCATTTGCCTTACTTTGATGCCCGGATGCGCTGGGAAATTCAAAATGGCCGCACAAGGTACCTGAGCACACGCACCCACACAGGGGCAACCGCAGGGGATTTTGAAGCCTTTTACAAACCCCTTTCTCCTCTGCCCAGAGCTGCAAAAGGCTCTCTGGACCACTGGCTCACCGAAAGGTACTGCCTGTACAGTGCAGACAAGCAAGGCCGGATTTACCGCTGTGACATTCACCATGAACCGTGGCCATTGCAGGCCGTGCAGGTTCAGGAAAAACACAACACCCTTGGGAACCTGCTGGGCATGCAACTCATGAAAGCCGAACTGGCCCATTACGCTGCATGCCTTCCTGTGGTCGGATGGGGTCTGGAAAGGGTGCACTGACTCTGCTGATCCATGTGCTCAATCGATGTACTGCACCTCGTGGGCCTCGAAAAGCTCTGGAAACTGAAACCCCTGCACCTGTGAAGCAATCACCCCTGCTGGAACGGCATGTTCCCGCAGACGGTTTCTTTTGATGGCCTCCTCTGGAGCAACCTGAAACACCACCATTTTCACATGGGCATGGTAATCCAACCCGAGGTTGACCAGCCTTTCACGGGACAGTTTGCGGATGTTGGTGGCATCCCAGATGACTTTCCGACCTTCACGCAGGGCTTTTTTGAGGTCTTCTCTGGCCTGCTGCCACACCTGACCGTTGATGCTCTGGTCTCCCCTGTCACCCGAGAGGTCCTCGCGCAGATCGTCCATGCTGATGACTTGCGTGTCTGGATGGTTCTCTTTGATCCATGTGCTTTTTCCAGAGCCACTGAGGCCACACAAGACTGTCAATTCTGAAGGACGGTTGCGCCACAGGTAAGACCTTGAGATGGCCTCCTCTGGGGAGAAAATCCGGCCTTCCTCGTAATCCAGAATGGCGCTTTGCTGGACATAAGCTTCCTGATCCCGGATGGGTTCAAGCCATGCCTGATGGGGGTCCTCATCCCACAAACCGTATTCTTCGCACTGGAGCTTGAAGAGGTCCAGCCATTGGAGCTGGTCTTCGAGGTCACTCGCCCACCTGCCCCGGATGTCCGCCTGTTCCAAGAAGTAAAGCAAGGGAAGCTCGGTGGTGCGGGCCAACCGGCGGTACATCCGCTCTGGTGCATTCTTGACCACGAAATGCTTGGGGTCGTGGTGGTGTCCCACCAGAGCAATCACCCTGCGCACCAGTTCAGCAGAAAACCCTGCCGAGAGGAGCCTGAGGGAAAGGTAATCCCGACCGACCACCGCATGACCCGGCGACACCATCCTTCCCTCTCGAAAACGGGTGGTGTTGGCCTTGCCAATGTCGTGCAGCAAAGCCGCAAACGTCAGGGTCAGGCGTTCGTAAGGGGTAAAATCACCCTCCTGCAAAATCTTGCTGAGTTCTTGCAACACCAGAGCGGTGTGGATGTCCACGCTCCCCTCTGCGTGCCACTCAGGGTCCTGAGGGGTGACTTCCAACTGGGGGTACCAGTCCAGAAAAGGAGACAGGGCCACCTTCCACTCTGGGTAAGCCACCTCCTGACCTTCCAGCACAAGGCTGGCAAGGTGCTGCACCTGTTTGACATGAAAGCTGCTCATGGTTTCCTTAGGCCATTGGGCACCACGGCCTGATGCATCCAGTGCTCACTGGTTTGCACATGGTTGGCCCTCACCCATTTTGCAACCCTCTGGCCAAACTCACTGTACGGAAAACCGGCAGTGGGCCGGACCACATACCCTTCGGTGGTGGAGGTGTCAATGGAAAGGCTCTGGACGGCCTTCTCATCCCAGAGGCCACGGTAAAGCACCCTGGGGGTGGGGGCATTCACCAGAGCCGCCCACGTTAAGGTTTCATCCCAGCTGAGTGCGGTGTTATGGTCATCCCAGACAGAAAAAAGGTAAAAGTAAGATTCCAGACTGTCGTAACCGATGGAATGGCGGGCATACATGTTTTCGCCACACAACCTGTAGCCATCAGGAATCAGATACCGAATCTGACCGTGGTAAGCCTTGATCCAGTCTCTGGAGGGGTGGTAACGGTTGTCCACGCTTCTGGCATGCAGGTAATTCTGATACAGGCTGGTGTTCTCTCCGTCCAGTTTTTCGGTGATCACCACTTCCTGACCGTTCCAGATGTGGGTGTCCGTCAGGATCACATCGTCTGCATCGGCCTTCTGGGACCACGGAAGGTGGGGGGTTCTGGGGTATTTGGTGTACATGGTGCTGTCCTCCTGCGACACAAAAAAGTCCTTGCCCATGGATCGGGGCAACTCGGGGCTTTGTGGTGGCAGGCAGGGGGTTACATGTTCAATTCACCAGAGAGCATTTTAAGGGCTTGGGTGGTGGGAAACATGCGGGTTGTGGCGTAGGCCATATGGGGCAGGGGGGCGTTGTAGGGGCTACGCGTGCGTCGCCCTGAAGCCGAGAGCCGAGAGCCGAGAGCCGAGAGCCGAGAGCCGAGAGCATGGTGTTGCACGGAATAAAAAGGGTCAAGGGGATGGTATGGGTGCATCAAGCAACCAGAGCACATGCCTGAACCTGTTTGACCTTGCAAGTGCGTTTTGAAGGGTTTGTCTCGCTGTGAACTGTCTGCTGTGAACCTCAATTCCAGACAACACGAAACATCACCTTCAGATCCAAGCTTTAATCTATATACCACTAGATTTTTTATAGCGAAAAGCCTACAATGAACCCATGAGACGCATCGGCACGGTTCACCTGAACGTGAAAGACCTGAAAAAGCAACTGGAGTTCTACCAGAGCACCCTTGGAATGCAGCAACTGGATGAGCAGGGAAATGCCGTGACCCTTGGGGCAGCAGGTTTGCCTCTGGTCACTTTGCACCACACCCCCAACGCCCAGCGAACCCGAGGGGCCGGTCTGTACCACTTTGCCGTGTTGCTGCCCTCGAGAGCGGACCTCGGGCAATTCATTCAACACATCGCAGAGAAGCGGATTCCTGTGCAGGGGGCCTCGGACCACCATGTTTCAGAAGCCCTGTACATGGCCGACCCTGAAGGCAACGGCATCGAAATTTACCGTGACCGCCCGGAAGCCGAGTGGGGAAAAAACGGCCAGATTGAAATGACCACCGCCAGAATGGATGTGGAGGGGGTCCTGCAAGCAGCAAAAGCAGAGCCTTTTAAGCTGTTGCCTGAGGGCACCATCATGGGACACATCCACCTGCATGCCTCCAATGTTCCAGAGGCTGCCCGTTACTACCTGAACACCCTGCAAATGGAGCACATTGCAGACTATCCGGGCGCACAATTCATGAGTTACGACCATTACCACCACCATGTCGCCGTCAACAGTTGGAATGGGCAGGGGGTGCCTGCCCATCCTGAGGGCCTCGGGCTGCGGTCTTACGAGCTGTTCACCGATGTTTTGCCAGAGGGAACGGTGACCGATCCCAGTGGCATTGTGCTGAACATCAAACCCCTTCAGGTTGCTGTTGCTGCACCTTGAAAATCATTTGCCCGCCAGCCTGTCTTGCATGAGTTCGTGCAAGTACACTTCCAAGTTGGTGTAACCTTCCATGCCCAGTTTGGCTTTGGAAAGGGTTGTGCCGTTGTTGTCCGGTGCTTTGGGATTCAGACCGTTGGCGGTCTCCCAGGCATCGGGCATGCCGTCGTTGTCGGTGTCCTGAGGGGCAGGGGGCAACACTGCAGGCAGCAGCAAAGCGTCGTTGGCTGGATTTTGCCTTTGTGGGGTGGAATCGATGATCCCTGTTTTGACAGCACCCAGCAAACGGGTGTCCATGGGATCTCTGGGAAACACCCCTACATTCTTGAAGATGTGATCTGCAAGCTGGCTTGAGGGTGTGTAGGTGATGCTCGGGAAAGGATGTCTGGCCTCCTGAGACCATGTGGGTTTGGTGGCTGCATAAGGCATGGCCATGTCTTTGACCGCCTGATCAAAATCATTGCAGCAATAAATCAACTGGTAGTCCTGCACAGCAGAAAACAAATTGATGTGGTTGTCCTGCATGAAAATCCGGGTTTTGGTGTCCTCTGGGAGGTAACCTTCATCGGGGGAATAGGCAGCGTCCAGAGAAAGCATGCCGAACTTCAATCCTGCCCTGTCTGGATACACCATCAGATTGCCCACAAAATTGGCGTGGGTGTAAACCGGATCGGTGGCGTAACCATTGCCGTCTGGTTGGGTCAGACTGGTGTTGGAAAGCCACATTGCAGCGTAAGGATCGGTGTAGAGGTTGTTGGAGACCTCGATTTCCATGGTGCTGCCTCTGGCACTGTTGTTTTCGCGGCTCATCTCTGGCAGGCGACCCATGATGCGGTTGAAGTTGTTGTGGTGGATGGACAATCTGGTCAGCGGGAAATCCCGAGTGGGATCAGAATAATTCAAAAGCATTCCACCGTATTCGGCGTGGCCTCCAACCGTTTCTGCAATGATGGAATTCTGGATGGTCACATCGCTGGTGAAAGACACCTGAACCGATTCGTCTTCGGCGTTGCCAATGGACAGGTGATCCACAATGCCATTCTTGGCCCGATGAAAGCGCAACCCATCATCGGTGAATCCTGCGGGCCTGAGGCGCAAAAACTGCACCACAAAATTGCTGGGGGTGAAGCTCGGGAGGGGGCAACCGTCCTGCTCACAGATGGACTCGTCGTTTTCAATGCGGAGGCCCCGCAAAGTGATGCCCCCCGGCGAGGTCTGTCCTCCGATGGTGACATCACCATGCCTCAGGTAAGCCACGGTGTTGATCAGGCCACTGACCTTGAAAACGATGGTTCGCTTGCCCGGTTCGTCCAGAGCGGATTGCAAGGAACCCGGCCCAGAGGCATTCAGGTTGGTCACGTAAAGGACTTTTCCGCCCCGTCCGCCTGTGGCTTTTGCACCAAAACCCTCGGCTGTGGGAAAGGCTTTGAGGTCTGCATTGACCGGAGTTGAACCTTGCACAGTCAGTTCAAAGTCAATTTCATTGCGGGCACCCTCTGCTGTGCCTTTGATGGTGGCCAGGGTCTTACCTGTTGCAGCAGTGGGAGATGCAGAAAACGTGAGGGTGCTCTGGGTGACTCCGGCTGCCAGAGTGATGGGATCCGCAGTCACGCCAGAGGGCAAATCTGCCACAGAAACCTGTACAGGAAAATCCCCACCTGTTCGCTGGACATAGATGTTCACAGCAGCAGCATTGCCTTGCTCCAGGGTCAACACGGCAGGATCGGTGGTGAGGGTGAAATTGAGTTTTCCTCCAGAGGTCCCGGCACCTGAACAGGACATCAGGCCCAGAAGACACATCATCAACAGACTGGCCGGTTTGCGCATGTTTTTCCTCCAGAGGTCCTGCTTTTTTTCAGGATAGTGTGTGGGGCCTTACCGGATTGTGACAGGGTGCTTTGCACTGCGTACAGTCTGCGTTTCCATTTGGTCTAAAATACTCGGGTGCGCAACCTCATTGCCGAGTACATCGACCAGACTTTGCCCAGAACCCACAGTCGGCCTGAAATCCAGCATCTGTACGACCTGATGCGCGACTACCCCCAGAGGGGTGGAAAAATGCTGCGCAGCCAGTTGCTTTTGATGGCTGCACAGGCTTTTGGGGGCACTTTTGACAAAGCCCTGCCTCTGGCTGCCGCTCTGGAGCTTTTCCAGAACTGGGTGCTGATTCACGACGACATTGAAGACGAATCCGAAGACCGCCGGGGCAAACCCGCCCTGCACCGCTTGCATGGTGTGCCTCTGGCGCTCAATGCCGGAGACGCCCTGCACGTCTACATGTGGCAGGTGGTGCATGCAGCAGGTGTAGCAGGGGCCTTTGAGGAGTTCATCCAGACCATCCACCGCACCGCAGAAGGCCAGCATGTGGACCTGAGCTGGGTCGTCAATGGCACCTGGGACCTTTCAGAGCAGGATTATCTGGCGATGGTTCACCTGAAGACCGCCTACTACACGGTGGTTGCACCCTTCAGACTCGGGATGTTGGCCGCCGGCCTGACCCCTGATCCAGAGATTGAAGCGGCAGGTCTGAAACTGGGCGCAGCTTTCCAGATCCGGGACGATGTTCTGAATCTGATCGGAGACATCAAAGACTATGGCAAGGAAATTGCAGGAGACCTGCTGGAAGGCAAACGCACACTGGTCTTGCTGCAATGGCTCGGGCAGGCCTCTGCAGAGCAGAAAAGTTTCTTTTTGAAAGTGATGTCTTTGCCCAGAGAACAGAAAAGCCCCGAGGACATCGCGCAGATTTTGCAGTGGCTGCAAGACTCGGGGTGCATCCAGCATGCCCAGAACATCGCCGATCAGGAGGCCAGAGAAGGCTTGCACCTGATGGGCCAGGTCTTGTCCAGAGCACAAGACCAGCAGGTGGCCAGCCAGATTCTGGCCTTGCTGCAGCAACTTGCCACCCGCACCGCTTGATGCAGCGGATTCTTTGAGTTAACTTAATCGCTTTTGCCAGAAGCCCCAACCCAGAGCTTGCGCCACCGCTCTGGCCTCTTGAAGGGCTTCTGGTTCGATTTTGGAACGGGACACCTGTGCCCGCATGTGGGCCAGCTCAAAAGGGCGGGTTCTGGAAAACACCTTTTCAATGGTGGCAAGGGCTTTTCTGGGGTTGCCCCAGCGCACGTGGGCTTCTGCGGTGATCGCCAGAGCGTAAGGATCGGCCTCCTGACCCATCATTTCTGCCACTTTGAAGGCTTCTGCGAGGGTCAGCACCGCTTGCTTGTGCTGGTCCAGATCCAGCAGCACCTCTCCAAGGATGCACACCCCACTGATGATGGCTGTGCCACTGCGTTCCTTGCGGGCCAGTTCCAGACCTCTGGTGGTCTGGTCCAGAGCATCCTGAAGGTGTCCCATCTGCCACAAACTGCTGCCCTGATGCACCAGAGCCAGTGCACCTGCTTGCTTTTGCAAAACCTGCAAGGCCGCTTCAGGTTGCCCCAGACGGTTGAGGGCGATGGCCTTCAAAAGCTCCATCTGTCCTTCTGAACGCTCGCAGAAAGACACCGTGCGTTCGGCGAGTCCAGATTGCCAGCACTGCACCGCCTTCTGGCTGGCCTCCTCTGGCGAGAGGTCGGTTTGCAGCAAAGCCGAAAGGTCACGGTCCAACAGGGTCAACTCAGGGAAGTGGGCAGCAAAGGTGGTCATCACTGAGCTGAAAGTATAAGGCTTGCTTGAATGCAGACCAAGTGAAAAGGACAGCAGACTGGGGCCGCTGTCCTTTGAAAAATCGGCAACTTCAGTAATCGTCGCCGCGCAGGGGTTCTTCGTACTGGGAGTTCAGCACGAACAGTGGGAGACCCACGAAAAACCCGACCACAACAATTGCGGTGATGATTCCAAAAATCAAAGTGGCGTCCACAGGTGTCCTCCTGAAAACACAGTTTACTGGATTTGTCCCGGGACAAAAACACTTGCGAATACAGAGGGCCTGCCCGGATTCAGGTACAACCCGAGTAACAGGCCCCCTTCCAGAACAACGACGGTTGCGTCAGCTGGCTTTTTGCAAGCCAAGGAACCTTCTCAATTCCCGTCTGGGAATCCTCAAACCCTCCCCGGTTTCCAGAGCCCCAAGGGCCCCAGAGCGGATCCAGCGTCTGACGGTGCGGTCATGGCAGAAGGTGAAATCGGCCACCTCGCGCACGGTCAAGAATTTCGGAAGATGACGCAACTGGTCGTTTAAAGTCATGCGAACCTCCCAATGCCACCAAAAAAACAAGACCGCACAAGGCGGTCTTGATTCCAGGTCACTTCGAATTGGAGTGACGGTGAGTCGTGAAAAATGGGACCCATCAGCAGCATCTGTCCTGATTATAACCACGAATGTCAGCAGAAAGTAAATGGTTTGTTACAACATGCACAAGTTCAGGGCGATCCAAACCGGTCCACCCTCGCAAAACCTGCACAAACACGCGTTATAGTGTTGCAATATGGACTTTTTCCTCAAAACCAGCGGCACCTGGATCAACGTTGCCACCGTCTTGCTGGGCACCTTTCTGGGGATGGTGCTTGGAGGCCGCATTCCCGAGCGCATGAACCACACCCTGATGCAGGTGCTGGCGGTCACCACCCTGTACATTGCCATCGACATGGGCACCAGCCTGAATGGACTCAAAATTGGGATCCTGCCGGGAATCATTGCTGCTCTGGTCTGTCTTGCACTCGGTGCAGTGATGGGAGAACTTTTGCAACTTGAGGAAAAGCTGGGCAACCTGGGCGAAACCCTCAAACAGAAATTCAAAGGCAAAGGCCGCTTCACTGAGGGCTTCGTGACCGCCAGTTTGCTGTTTTGCATTGGTCCCATGACCGTGATTGGCAGCCTTCAGAATGGTCTGCAACTGGACCCCAACACCCTGATTTTGAAAGCCACTCTGGACGGCATCGCTGCGGTGGCTTTGACCGGCGTCTATGGCATCGGGGTGGGCTTCTCTGCTATTGTCGTTTTGATTGTGCAGGGCATTCTCAGTCTGGCAGCAGGCGGACTGGCCAGTTCCCTTCCCAACCCGGCCACCGATCCATCGGTGCTCCTGATCACCGGGACCGGGGGTTTGATGATCACCGGCATCAGTTTCAATCTGCTGTTCGGAAGTTTTGATTCACCCCACCGGGTGCGAGTGGGTTCCTTCTTGCCTGCCCTGCTGCTGGCCCCCTTGCTGGTGGCCTTGATGTCTGTGCTGAAATGACCTGTGTTTTGAGGTGACGTGTGGAAATTCTGGTTTTGCTGCTTTCGTACCTGCTGGGAAGCATTCCGATTGGCCTGTGGATTGCCCGGCTTTACAACATCGACATCACCAAAGTGGGCTCGGGAAACATTGGGGCCACCAACATCCAGAGGAACATCGGATGGGGACCTGCTCTGGTGGTGCTGGCCTTTGACATCTTCAAAGGTGGCTTGGCCCTTTACATTGGTCGGCAGTTTGGCCTGACCGATTTTTACCTGGCGGCCTGCGCCCTGCTGGCTGTGCTCGGGCACAATTACTCTTTGTTCCTGAAATTCAAAGGCGGAAAAGGGGTGGCCACTTCCATTGGCACCCTGCTGGTCATGAACCCCCTGATTGGTCTGGGAACCGCCATTCTTGCGGTGGGCATCATGTACCTGACCCGTTTTGTCTCTGCTGGAAGCATGATGGGCGGCATCGCTGCCGTGATGCTCCTGATTTACCATGGCGATCCGCTCTGGCAAATCGTGACCGCATCGGGGTTGGCTTTGCTGATCCTCTGGACCCACCGGGACAATTTCAAACGCCTGCAATCCGGAACCGAACGTCGCATTGGCACCCCCAAGGACACCCCCAAATAACCCATGCAACACGTCTACGGAACAGTTCAACCGCTTTTCGCACTCTGCATTGCTCCCCACCCCGATGATGCAGAAATCGGGGCTGGAGGCACCCTGATTCGGCTGGCACAGTCCAAAAAAGTGGGCATTCTGGAACTCTCCCGAGGAGAAATGGGCACCCTTGGCACTCCAGAAGGCCGTCTGGAAGAAGCATGCAACGCCGCGTCCATCATGGGTCTGGCCTTTCGAGGGAACCTCGGGCTGCCAGACGGTTTCCTGAAACCCGAACGGGAACAGGTGCTGAAACTGGCCCAAGCGCTGCGGGACCTGCGTCCAGAGTTGCTGTTCATTCCCCACCATCTGGATCGGCATCCAGACCACACGGGCAGCTACCAGTTGTGCAAAGACGCAGTCCATGTGGCTGGCCTGAAAAAAGCCGAGCTGCAAGGCGATCCCCACCGGGTTCGCAAAGTGCTGCTGTATCAGGGCAACTTTCCCATCGAAGCCGACGTGCTCTTTGACATCAGTGGGGTGCAAGACCTCTGGGAGCAGGCCATCATGGCCCACACCAGCCAATTCACCGGACCCCAGATCTCCGAAACGGTTTCCCCAGAGGTGATTGACCGCAGGCGTGCCCGCAACATGTACTGGGGCACCTTTGCTGGCGTCAAGTACGCCGAAGCCTTCACCAGTGAAGTGCCTTTGTTGCTGGACCCTCTGGATTTTTAAGACCCCTTTTCCTGCCTGCAAAGGCAGGTTTTTTGTTTGGGTACAATTTGAATTCAGAATGAATCTTGCTGTTTTGTACAATGGATGGGATCTGAGCGTCCAAATGTTCTCAGGACCTCGGCCTCTCTGGAAAACCCGATTTGCAAAGAATGACGAGGAGACCCATGCTGCTTGAATCCCCAATACCACTCCCCTTGAACACTGTTCTGCATGTTTACATTCTGGAAACCCCTTCCAAAAATCAGGAGGTGGCCCAGAGCATCAACATTGATTTCCCGGATGGAACAGGTTTTTCCATTTCATTGAGGAACACCAGCAAATGGCAGAAAATCGCCCTTCCTGTCCAGTGCCAAAAACCAGATGACAAGGTGACCATCACATTCATTCCCAGTGGAAACCACTCCACCTTTGGATATGGCATTTTTTGCAAAGACCTCAAGCCCAGAACACATGCCGTTCGTGTGATGCAAAAACCCAAAAACACCATCTCTTTTGGGGAAACCTTTGTGCTTTCCAGAGAGATGAAAAATGCGATTGATCTTCTGAAATGACCCCATCTTCACCATCCAGAGGATCTGTGGTCCTCTGGATTACACTGAATCATGTTCCTCTGGTTGCGGTTCTCTCTGCTTGGCTTGTTGCTGCTGGGCAGCACCCCAGTTGCCATCCCGAGCCCTCAGGAAGATCCCATTGCTGCGGCAAATGCCCTTCCCTACCCTGAGCAATATCAGCAAACCATGACCCTGTATGCGGTGGTGGACCGTCCAGACGGCATGGTCCGCAAGCTGTACGTCAGTCAGAGTGCTTTGCAGGCCGTCAAAAGCCAGACCCCATACCCAACCTCTGGGGATGCCCTGTACGTGATTGAGAATTACCGTGCACAGAGCTTCAATCAGAAATACTTGCTGGATGCCCAGAAGCACCTGATTCCCAGAGCCATCCCGGAAACCATCCATGTGATGCAACGTCGGGCCAATGTGAAAGGGGCCATGGACAACTGGAATGTCCAGAGTTTCAGAGGTTCGGACGGGCAAGTGGACACCTCAGCCAACCTGTTTGAATGCTGGTCCTGCCATGTGTCTGCTGAAAAGCGGGAGTTTGTGTTTTCCAGACCTGTGCTGCAAAAGTTTCTGGTCACCTCACAGGTGCAGCGCTGGGATTGCCCCAAACCCAACCGCCAGTTGTGCAACCAGCATCTGGATTTCCCCTGACCTGCGCATCCATCTGGAAACCCGTCACCCCCTGAGGCCAGAGTTCCCTATAAAATGGTGGGGTGAAACACAAAATCATCCTCACCTCACTTTTGCTTGCCAGCGGTCTTTCTCTGGCTGCCCCACTGAACCGTTATGTGCCTGAAACTGCGTTGGCCGAATTCCAGCTCAATGGTCTCAGCAACATCAAACCCCAGATCACCACCCTGATCGATCTGGAAAGCACCCTGCTGGACGCTGGCCTGAAGTACGACGATGCCAAAATCGCCCAGAACCTGCTCTGGGGTGGGCTGGGCACCGAGTCCAGCCTGTCTGTGCACATGGTCAAAAACGACGTGGAGGTGCTGGCAGTCACCCGTGTGGGCAAATCCAGCAACAAACAGGTCCAGAGCCTGATGGCCGACCTCGCCAAAGGCAAGAAAAAGCCCACCAAATTGAAAGAAGGCCGTTTTGTGTTTTTTGCACAGGACGGGATGTATTACGGGTTTCAGGATGGTCTGGCTTATGTTGGTTCCCATCCGCAACTCCTGAGGGAGTTCCTGAAGCGCTTGCAGAACAGCAAACTGGCTGGTCTTTCCAGCCAGCAGAGCTTCCAGAGCACCATGCTGAACGATGGAGGCAACTTCAAAGCCTTCGTCAACCTGAAATCCCTGATGAATCTGGTGCTGAAGGAAATCCCCCAGTCGGACCAGAAAGAATTCCCACAGGCGATTCAGGCTTTGCGCAGTTTGCAGGGGCTGAGCCTGTCTGCGAGCTTCACCAAAACCGGTCTGGATGGCACTTCGGTCATGAGCTTCCAGAACCTGTCCCCAGAGCTGCAACGCCTGCTCAGTTACTCCAAAACCCAGTTCAATGCAGAAGTGCTCCTGAGACCCGACGTGCAGGGTTACGGGGTCAATGCCGTGGATCTGCAAGGCTGGATGGATTACTTTGTCGGTCTGGTCCCAGAGCTGAAAGACAACCTGCCTGAAGCATATGATCGCTTCAAAGGGGTCCTCGGGACGGAAATGGTCGGGATTTATCCGGCGGCCACCTCGGGCAAAGCCCTTTCCAGTCTGGCAGGCACCAACGCCCTGTTCGGTCTGGAAATCACTGACCCAGAGCAGGCCCAGACCTTGCTGGATGAACTGGTGCAGGAACTCGAAGCCATGGGACAGAAAGACCCCATGACCCCAGAGATCGATGAAGACCTGACGGAAGACGGCATGACTGAAATGGATCATGGCATGGACCACAGCATGGATGACCCCATGATGGATGAAGGCATGGAAGACCTCTTTGAGGATTTTGAGGGTGTGTCTCAACCCGAGGTTCCTCAGGTGACGGTGGAGAAGCTGGATGGAGACATCACCTGCCTGAACTTTGCCGATGCAGGCAGCACCGCCAGCATGGGTGAACTGGCCGCCCTGAGCAGTGTGCTGGGCGACGCCATGAAAGTGTGCTTCAAAATCCACCAGAAATTCCTGATGGTCGGTCTGGGTGCAGATCTGCTGAACAACCTGCCCAACACCCCATCAGAAACCCTCACCCCATCCAAGCAACAAACCCTGTTTGGCAATCGTGCGCTGACTGGATTCCAGTGGATCGGGGCAGATTACTTCAAAAATTACGCCAGCCAACTGCGTTTGAGCAACGTGATGCTGAACACCCTTGCACAGGACAGCACCGAAAAAGAAGCGGTGGGCTTCGCCTCGACTTTGCTCTCTGGACTGGCCAATCTGGCAGACCGCACGCAGGAAAACGTCACGGTGTCTTATTTCGAGAACAACCGGGTGATCACCAAGAGCAACACCACCATCGACTGGTAAACCCATTCAACCCCAAAACAAAAAACACCCCCGGTGCCTGAGGAGGAGGGAAAAGGGCACCGGGGGATGTCTCATTCAGTGTACGGGCAGCCCATAAGAGTCCGGTGATGCCTCCATGAAAAGTTCTGCCAGAAGCTGAGCCGTGACCGGGGCCAGCAAAACCCCATTGCGGTGGTGTCCTGTGGCGACCAGCACGCCTTTGAGACTGGGATGGTGACCCACAAAAGGCTCAGGCAGGTAAGGGCGAACCCCTACCCTCTGTTCCAGCACTTGCGGTTCAGGGATGTGGGGATGGTGGTTCCGCACATGGTTCAGCAAGGTGTTCTTTGCCCCCTGTGTGGGCGTGACATCCAGAGTTTCAATTTCGGTGGCCCCCACAAACGTCCAGTCTCCTCTGGGCACCAGATACCCTTTGCCTTTGTAGGTGGCATGTTCGATGTGTTTTCCGTCAATCAAGAGCACCTGCCCTTGTTTTGGCAAAACAGGAATCCCAAACTTTGCAGACCAAACTCCACAAGCCAGAATCACAGCATCTGCCCTGATTTCACCCAGAGAGGTGCGGACCACAAGCCCTTGCTGATCCTCAATGGCATGGACTTCTGCGTGGGTCACTGGGCAAAGCATGTGCAAGGCAGAGAGGACTTTCTCGGGTTCAAGGCTGCCTTCCTGTGGGAAATAAGCCATGCCATGTGGATGCAAAGGATGGTCCTCCAGCCAGACTCCAGACCTTTTTAAGTTGAGGGCTTCTTCTGGAGAACAGGCCGCATGGCCCAAACCAGACCGATACCCCACATCCACCCCCATCTCCTCAAACCGCTTCAACCAGTCCTGCCAGAGATGCAGGGACTGCAAGGCTTTTTCACGCCAGTTTTCGGGAATGGAGAGGGCTTCACTGGTGGGGGCCAGCATGCCTCCACTGGCTCGGGTGGCCTGACCTGCAAAACCAGCGTCCAGCAAAGTCACCTGTGCTCCAAGGTCTGAGAGCTTCACCGCAACCATGCTACCGATGATTCCCGCACCCACGACCACCACATGGGATTTCACTCCGGAACCTCGGGATCTGTCAGGCGCACCACCCCTTGAACTGGACTGCTGGGACTGGCATGTTCACGCACGGGCATGCGACCTGCAAGGTATGCCTGACGGCCTGCATTCACTCCGTCACGGAAGGCTTCTGCCATGCGAACGGGATCTCTGGCTTCTGCAATGGCGGTGTTGACCAGCACGCTGCTGGCTCCCATTTCCATGGCTTGAGAGGCTTCAGAAGGCACCCCAAGTCCTGCATCCACCACCACCGGAGCCGTGACGCTGTTCAGGATCACCTCGATGCTGGCCCGATTCTGAATGCCCTGCCCCGAGCCAATGGGCGAACCCAGAGGCATCACTGTGGCGCACCCCACCTCCTGCAACTTGTGGGCCAGCACTGGATCAGCAGGCATGTAAGGCAACACCACAAAACCTTCTTCACAGAGCCGTTTGGCAGCCTCAAACGTCCCAAGGGGATCGGGCATCAGGTAACGGGCATCGGGAATAACCTCCAGTTTGATCCAGTTGGTGCCGGTGAGCGCTCGGGCAAGGCGGGCCACCCGAACAGCCTCCTCTGCGGTTTTGCACCCCGCTGTGTTGGGCAGAAGCTGGTATCTGGACAGGTCAATGGCGTCCAGAATACCCACATGCCCTGCTGCTCCAATTTCCACCCTGCGGATGGACACGGTCACGATCTGGGTTCCAGACGCCTCCAGAGCGTCTTTCATCACTTCAAAGTCACGGTATTTTCCGGTTCCCAACATCAAGCGGGAAGTGAATTGTTGTCCTGCAATGTTCAGTAAGTCCATGGTTTGACCTCGTTTCTGTTTTTTGGGGTTGCTCCACAAGTGAAGGTGGCTGCAGAAGGCTGAAGGACGAAGGCAGAAGGCTGCCATCCAAAAGGCTCCGGCTGATGCTTTTGAATTCGGCTTGAGCGATGGCACAGGGTTCTTGCTTTCTGCCTTCTGCTTTCTGCTCAACGAATCAAGTGGTACAACAGCCCATCGCAGAGCTACCCCCCCTGCATCGCCCGCACAATCTCGATCACATCCTCTGGTTTCAGAAGCACATCCTCAATGTGTCCAGAGGGAAAAACCTGTTCGCCAACCATTACAGCCACCCGGTCTCTGGGGATGTTCAGTTGGTCCAGCAAAGCCAGCAAGGTCAACCCCTCTGTGTGGAGAAATGCTTTGCCGTTAACCTGCATGGACCAGCTCCAATGCTTTTTTGAATCCACGGGCAGCTTGCTCTGGATCTGGGGCATTCAGGATGGCCCGCACCACCGCGACCCTCTGGACTCCGGCCATCACCAGATCGGTGATGTTGTCGAGGTTGACGTTTCCAATGGCATAAAACGGGATGGGAAACTTCTTTTGCACAGCCCAGCGAGCATATTCCAGACCCACCGCAGCCCTTCCAGCCTTGGTGGGGGTTTCCCAGATGGGGCCCACCGCAAAATAATCGGCCTGCTCTGGCACAACTTGCAAAGCCTGATCGGGCCTATGGGTGGAACGTCCCAGCAACAGGTGAGGGGCCAGTTGTCTTGCAAAAGCAGGAGGCAAATCCTGCTGCCCGAGGTGCACCCCATCCGCCTGCACTGCAAGGGCCACATCCACCCGGTCGTTCACAAAAAACACCGCCTGATGCTTGCGGGTGAGGTCTCGCAGGGCCTCTCCCAGACGGATCTGGGTTTTCACTTCGGATTGCTTGGCACGCAGTTGCAAGACCCCCACTCCGCCTTTCAGGGCAGCCTCGCAGCGCTTGAGGTATTCCTGCTCGGGCATTTCGGGGGTGAAATTGGCGACGAGGTAGAGATGGGATGAGGGAGAGTTCAACATGGGAGGCCCCTTTTGAGCCGAGGGCCGAGAGCCGAGAGCCGAGAGCAAAAAACATGTTCAGCTTTGGCTTTTGCCTGCTGCCTTCTGCTTTCTTCTTGACCCCAAGATGCGCCTCCGAAGCGGTTCGGTCGGCGCGGGGTCGCTGCCTTCTGCACCCCCTTCAAACCCCCACCTCCCGGTCCAGATAGATGTTCATGCCCTGTTCCTGAAACTCCAGAGACTTGTCCTGCATGCCCCTGCGGATGTCTTCGGTGAGTTTCATGGAGCAGAAATGGGGGCCGCACATCGAGCAGAAGTGGGCGGTTTTGGCGGCCTCGGCAGGAAGGGTGGCATCGTGGAAGGCCCGGGCACGCTCGGGGTCCAGAGCGAGGTTGAACTGGTCTTCCCAGCGGAATTCAAAACGGGCTTTGGAGAGGGCGTTGTCGCGGATCTGGGCACCCGGAAACCCTTTGGCCAGATCGGCGGCATGGGCAGCGATCTTGTAGGTGATGACCCCTTCTCGGACATCGTTTTTGTCGGGAAGCCCGAGGTGTTCTTTGGGGGTCACGTAGCAAAGCATGGCGGTGCCGTACCAGCCAATCTGTGCTGCACCAATCGCCGAGGTGATGTGGTCATAGCCGGGCGCAATGTCCGTGGTCAGTGGCCCGAGGGTGTAAAAAGGAGCTTCAAAGCAGTGTTTGAGCTGTTCATCCATGTTCTCTTGAATGAGTTGCATCGGCACGTGACCGGGACCCTCGATCATGGTCTGAACGTCATGTTCCCATGCGATGCGGGTCAGTTCTCCAAGGGTGTGCAGTTCTGCAAACTGGGCTGCGTCGTTGGCGTCTTCCAGAGATCCGGGACGCAAACCATCCCCGAGGCTGAAACTGACATCGTAGGCCTGCATGATCTCGCAGATTTCACGGAAATGGGTGTACAGGAAACTCTCCTGATGGTGCGCCAGACACCATTTGGCCATGATGGATCCGCCTCTGGAAACAATGCCCGTGCGCCTTCTGGCGGTCAGGGGAATGTACCTGAGCAGCACTCCAGCATGGATGGTGAAGTAATCCACCCCTTGCTCGGCCTGCTCGATGAGGGTGTCGCGGTAGACCTCCCAGGTCAACTCCTCGGCCTTGCCTCCGACTTTTTCCAGCGCCTGATAAATCGGCACGGTGCCCACGGGAACAGGGCTGTTTCGGATGATCCACTCTCGGGTCTGGTGAATGTTTTTTCCCGTCGAGAGGTCCATGATGGTGTCGGCTCCCCATCTGGTGGCCCACACCATTTTCTCGATTTCCTCTTCAATGGAACTGGACACTGCACTGTTGCCGATGTTGGCGTTGATCTTCACCCGGAAATTCCGCCCGATCACCATCGGTTCAAGCTCGGGGTGGTTGATGTTGGCCGGAATGATCGCCCTCCCTTTTGCCACTTCCGAGCGCACAAATTCGGGGGTGATTTCTCTGGGGATGCTGGCCCCAAAAGGTTGTCCGGCATGTTGTTGCAAAAGTTCTTGCATCCCTTCAAGCCGTTCTTGCTCGCGGATGGCCACAAATTCCATTTCCGGCGTGACGATGCCCCGTCTGGCGTAATGCATCTGGGTGACGTTGCTTCCGCTTCTTGCTTTCCGAGGCAAGGGAATCTGAGGGAAGGTTTGCCTGTCCTCCAGCAAATTTCTGGTGAACTCCGAGGAAAAACCAGAGAGCTTTTCAGTGTCCTGACGCGCTTCTATCCAGCCCTGACGGACTCTGGAAATCCCCTGATGCACGTTGATTTCCTGCGCAGGATCGGTGTACGGACCACTGGTGTCATAAACCCACACCTCTGGATTGGGGGTGTTGCGGCTCACGCCATTCCAGAGTTCCAGCGTGGGGTGCTGGGAAATCGCTCGAAAAGGAACTTGAAGGTCAGGATGAAGTTTTCCCTGCACGAATTTTTTCTGGCTGGCAGGAAAGGGCTGGGTGGTGATCTGTTGCATGGGTCCTCCAAAAGCAATGGCAAGCCTTCCCGAGCGGTTTTGCCTCGGGCAGGGCTGGGTTTGACTGGGAAAAGATCAACGTCTGGTGACTTCAAAAACAGGCATCAAACCAGAATGATCCCCTCCCGATGGGACCATGCGAACACATTGGATTGTTTGGGGTAAAGGTGTGTGCTGGTCACGTTTCCTCCGCTGGTACAAACCAGATCAGGTTCCACGGGTTGGGCGTTTTTCCCTCTCAGCCTCTGTGACATTAGGCACCCCGAGTGACAATTACAGGTTTATCAGGAAGGGTGAGGGCCTGTCAATGGAGGAACACTTAGGGGAGGCCGAACGTGTAGGGGCAAGGCATGCCTTGCCCCACAGGAGAAAGTGGGTTCTCCCCCATCAGGGATTTCTCTGGAGGGAACCTGAGCCCCAAAACCCTTACCCTGAGGCATGACCCTTGAAATGGAACTTTTGAAACGGTTTGCCCAATTTGATTCCAGAACCCACCGGATGTTTCCAGAGGCTTTGCCTCCTCATTTTGAACTGGATGTGGCCCACATTGGACAGCGGTTGGTTGGAAGCATCGAAGAACAGTTTGAAGGGGGCCACCACCAGGTCCGGATTTTCTGGGATGACTTGCGACCCCAGCACCTGCTTCAACCTGAGTTTGAACGGGTTTTGTATCACACAGGGCATGCAAAACATGTTCCTCTGGATGATGTCGTGCAGAGTGGGTTTTTGCCTTCGGAGTCCTCTCTTCCAGCATTTCCTTTTCCTGATCCCACCCATTACCGCACAGACCACGCTCAGGTGCATCTGGTGTTTCTGGAAGGTCAGGTGGAAATGGTCTGGACCCACTCCCTCAGGCCAATGCAAGCTGTCACCACCCCCATGCAGGCATGGATTCCCAGACTTGAACCACCAGAGCACATGATGGTGCTTCCAGAAGGTTCCTCTGGGGATGGTGCAAGGATGTTTTTTCAGGCACGCCTGCTGGGAGACCTGCCTCTGGAAGATGTCTTGATCCATTACAGCAAGGCGATGCAAGATGCTGGATGGACGCCCAGACACCGAATGCTCCATCCTGACGAGGCTTTTGAAGGGTACGCCCTGCACACTGAGATGCATCAATTCGCAGGTTACATCCGAGTGTTGCAGGTGCAAGATGCCCTGCATGCTGTTCTGCACTTGGAACACCTGAACCGACCCCGAGGAGGCTGGAGCTTTTTCACCCTTCAGACAGAAGGATAAAATGAACAACCATGCATGTTGCCCTTTCCATTGCTGGCTCTGACCCCTCTGGAGGGGCAGGCATTCAAGCCGACCTGAAAACCTTTCATGCCCACAAAGTCTACGGATTGACCGTTCCCACCCTGATCACGGTGCAAAACACCCTTGGGGTGAAACGGGTGCATCTCCTGCCTGCAGAACTGGTGTTTCAGCAGATTCAGGCCCTGAGAGCTGACTTTCCCATCCATGCCGTCAAAATTGGGGCTCTGGGCAACCAGAGCATCATTCAGGCTGTGCATGCGGCTTTGAAAGGTCTGGAAATCCCCATCGTCCTTGATCCTGTGCTGGTGTCCAGCAGTGGAAAAGCTTTGCTCGCCCCAGAGGACACAGAAGCCCTGAAAACCTTGCTTTTTCCTATTGCCACCTTGATCACCCCCAATTTGCCAGAGCTTGAAGTGCTGTATCAGGGAAAAGTCCCTCTGAAGGGGAACTTTCTGGTCAAAGGAGGACATGGCACTTCTGATGTGCTCACCGATGTTTTGTGGATGGATGGTGTTCAGATGGGCACCTTTCAAGCTCCCAGACAACACACCCGGCACTTGCACGGCACAGGATGCACCCTTTCCAGCAGCATCGCTGCCCATCTTGCTCTGGGATTTGAATTGCCAGAGGGCACCCAAAAAGCCCATGATTACTTGCAAGGGGCCATTCGAAATGCACCTGATCTGGGGCATGGCTCTGGTGGATTGCAGCATTTCTGGGCTGAAAACGGGCACGAAAACGTTTAAGTTTTGAACAGGTGCAATTCAGTGGGAGCTCATGGAATTTGATGCTTTCAATTCCAAACAACCGAAATTTTTTGTTCTGGTTTCCACAATCTGGGTGTCACAGAGAAGAAAATCAATCCATGCATCAAAATGCCTCAGAATCGACTGTTGAGCGAATTCCACATGTTTTTCTTAACCTGACCTTTAGGCTTGCCTACGGGAAATCCCGAATGCCAAAAATGTGATGTTTCCCTGACCGCAGACAGGGTAAGCTGTTCTTGGGGCGCAAAGAGGACATGCATAACCCATCCCGATCTATTTCTGTTTGATCACCCCAAACATCCTCCGGGGAATCCCACATCCTGAACAAATTGAACCTCCACCATCAAGCGCGAGATTATCGCGCCCCTTTTTTTGGTATCCATGAACCCTCCACAACATGACTTTCGGAGCAAAGGGACCATCCTCCACTCAACGAAGGTTGCAATCCCTTGAATCTGAAAAACCTGAGTGAGATTTGCTGTATTGTCTCCATATGCTCGAAAGCAAATGCCTCTGGATGGGCTTTGCGCTGACTGCTGAAGGCGGATCGCTGACACATTTTTCCATTGATCGCCCAAGATCAGACTTTGCACCACCCCCCACATCACCTACAAATAATTATTCAAAAACCACAAAAATTATGTATAATCATTAACCTATGACGAAGTTCCCCCCGATCCTCACTGGCAGAGATTTCCTGAGCAATCTGGACGTGACGCCTGCAGAATACCGCACCCTCATGGACACCGCCCACTCCATGAAACGCGGCGAATTTAAAGGTCTCAAGCCTCTGGAAGGCCAGACCCTTGCCCTGATTTTCGAAAAAGCCTCCTTGCGCACCCGCACCACCTTCGATGTGGCCACCTACCAGTTGGGCGGTCATGCCATCACCCTCACCAACAACGAGATTGGTCTGGGCGTGCGTGAACGGGTCAGCGATGTTGCCAAGAACCTGGAACGCTGGGTGGATGGCATCATGGCCCGCGTGTACCTCCAGAGCACCCTCATGGAGCTTGCCGAGCATGCCAGTGTTCCAGTGATCAACGGTCTGTCCGACTTCCTGCATCCTGTGCAACTGCTCGCAGACTACCAGACCATCGAGGAGAACTTCGGCGCAGGAAACCTCTCTGGCCTGAAAGTGACCTACCTCGGAGACGGCAACAACCTCGCGAACAGCCACATCCACATGGGCATCTTGACCGGAGCACACGTCACCGTCTGCACCCCTGTGGGCTACGAGCCCAACGGTGGTGTGCTGCTCGAAGCCATCAAGGCTGGAGCCAACATCACCCTGACCCACAACATCGAAGAGGCTCTGGAAGGCACCGATGTGCTTTACACCGACGTCTGGATCTCGATGGGTCAGGAAGCCGAAGCCGACCGCAAACGCAAAGCTTTCGCAGGTTTCTGTGTGGACGCCCCCATGCTGGAAAAAATCAAGCCAGAGGGCATCTTCCTGCACTGCCTCCCTGCCCACTACGGCGAAGAAGTGGTCCCCGAAGCCACCGAACACCGCAAATCCCGCGTGTTTGATCAGGCCGAAAACCGCCTGCATGCCCAGAAAGCCCTGATTTACCATGTGATGGGTGGACAGAACGTTCGCTGGTAAAGAAGCAGAAGGCAGAAAGCTGAAGGCAGAAAGCTGAAGGCAGAAAGCTGAAGGCAGAAGGCACCAAGGTGTTTCTCATGACCAGAACGGTTCAACCTGATGTGCTTTTGGGAAATCTGAGGTTGCCCACAGATGTGCCGCTGCTCTACAGCAATGCCATCTTGGGCATTCCTCGTGATCCTCAACTGATCCTTCTTGGCCAGATCAACCATCAAGACATCCATGTTCTGGCCTCGCTGGATCTTTTTGACCTTCCTGTATTGCAAGGAGGTCAGGAAGGAAAGGTGACCCTCACACCTTTTCCATCGGCAAAATCTTATTGGCTGAGGGTCACGAAGCATCAGGTGGTGCGCTGGAAATGCATGAACAGGTTCATAGACATCCAGATTCAAGAAACTCTGGATTCCCGTTACATTGAAAGCATCTCTGGCACGCTGGACGATGCCCAGAGGGAGCAGTTGAAACGGCTCGTTTTGCTGCCCAAACCCTGAAAGCAGGAGAACACACATGGGTAAACCCCGAGTATTCATTGATGGCGAGGCCGGAACCACAGGCCTGCAAATCCGGGCGCGTCTGCAAGACCGCACCGATCTGGAACTCATCAGCATTGATCCGGCTTTGCGGAAAGACCAGAACGAGCGCAAACGCTTGCTGAACCTTGCCGATGTGGTGGTGTTGTGCCTTCCCGACGAGGCCTCCAAAGAAGCCGTGGAAATGCTGGACAACCACACCACCCGTGTGCTGGACGCCAGCACCGCTTTTCGCGTGGCTGAAGGCTGGACTTATGGTTTCCCTGAGATGACAGAGGGCCAGAAGGACCGCATTCGCAATGCCCGGTTTGTTTCCAATCCCGGTTGTTACTCCACAGGCATGATTGCCCTGATCCGTCCCCTCACCGATGCAGGGCTGCTCTCTGAGGAGGCCCTTCTGAGTGTGCAGGGTTTCAGTGGTTACTCTGGCGGAGGCCGTCAACTGGTGGATGCCATGGAAGGGAAAGGCACCCATCCGATGGCCGGACAGTTCAAAGCTTATGCTCTGGGCCTGTCCCACAAGCACCTTCCAGAGATGAAAACCTATGGGGGTTTGCAGCACGCGCCCCTGTTCACGCCAGCCGTTGGGGCATGGCGTCAGGGAATGCTGGTTCAGGTTCCCCTGCACCTGAGCATGTTCCCTGAGGGCACCACCCCAGAGCACATCCATGCTGCACTGGAGAAACATTATCAGGGTCAACGCTTCATTGAAGTGATGCCTTATGAGCATGGCAAACCAGAGAATGCCATTCTTGACCCGCAAGCCCTGAACGACACCAACAAACTGCAAATTTTTGTGTTTGCCAACCCTGAACTCGGTCAAATGTTGCTGGTCTCCAGATTGGACAACCTTGGGAAAGGCGCTTCTGGAGCGGCTGCACAGAATCTGGATGTCATGCTGGGCCTCGAAGGGGATCAGGATTACAGCGTTCCCTCTGGGCAGTTATGAATTTGGCAAGAGTGAATCCCTAGAATAAAAGAAGACCATGGGTTACCGAATCGACCACTTCTTTCATTTCAACGCTGCGGGACACCGTTCTCAGGCCGGTCTTGAAGTTCATCCAGACCATGCACTGCTGACCGTTCCAGAGGTCAGCACCTTCAGTGATTTGATCGAAGTGTACCGGGTGCTCGGGCAGGATGGGTACTTTGGGAACAGTCTGGGCTCTTTTCAGGACTGCCTGAACGACTGCAAGGGCTACTGGGGCATTCAGCCTCCAAAGCTGGAGATCCAGCACCTTGCCCTGCCCGGTCTGCCTCAACCCCATCTGGAAGCCTACATCGAAATGCTGCTGGAAGCCGTTGTGCGGTATTCCACCCATGCGGAGCACAACCAGAAGCTCGATCCCGAGCACATCCGCGAAGAGTTGCATCGGGTGTTTCCCAGCATGTCAGAAGCCCAGATTGCGTTTTACATCGCTCCCATTCCCACCACCACCCTGAGGGTGCTTTTTCCAGAGTCCTGCAAGGATGTGCTGCAAGCGGTTCTGGATGGGCACCAACACCAAATTGAACATGAGGTTCGCTTCTGGAACAGCAAAGGGTTTCACCTCCCCGAGCAGTTCACCCGCGAATCCTTTGCATAAGGAGTTTTGATGACCCTTCCCTTTCAGCCCAGAGGCTTTCAAGTGTGTGCCAAAAACATTGGCATCAAACAGGGTTTGCTGGATTTCACCGTGATCGCCTCTGAAGTGCCCGCCTCGGGCGCAGCGGTGTTCACCAAGAGTGCTTTTTGTGGAAGCCCGATCATTGTGGGCCGTGAGCACGTTCAGAACGGCATTTTGCAGGCTTTTGTGATCAACTCGGGCAACAGCAACGTGGCCACCGGAGAGCAAGGCATCCAGAATGCCCGTGAAATTGTGCGTCTGGTCGCCGAAGAACTCTCCATTCAGCCAGAGGACATCCTCCCCTCCTCCACTGGGGTCATTGGTCGCCAGTTGCCCATGGACATCATCCGCAAAGGCATTGTGGGTGTGGGCAAAGAACTCCAAGCAGGCCATCTGGAAGATGCTGCAGTTGCCATCATGACCACCGACACCCGTCCCAAAGTGCGGGCAGCGAAAATTGGCGATGCGGTTCTGGTGGGCATGGCCAAAGGAAGTGGCATGATCGAGCCGAACATGGCCACCATGCTGTCCTACTTTGCTACCGATGCCAAAATCGATCCAGAGACCCTGCAAAACCTGTTGCGCGAAGTGGTCAACCTGTCTTTCAACATGGTCAGTGTGGACACCGACACCTCCACGTCAGACACCGTGGCGATGATGGCCAACGGACTGGCCGGAGAAGTGGATCTGGAGGCTTTCAAACAGGTTTTTCTGAGCATGGCCATTGAACTGGCACAGGAAATCGCCAGAGATGGTGAAGGGGCCACCAAGTTGATCGAGGTGCGCGTCAAAGGGGCCAATTCTTTTCAGGACGCCAAAGCCCTTGCCAAAAGCATTGTGAACAGCCCTCTGGTGAAAACCGCCATTTTCGGCACGGATCCGAACTGGGGACGCATCGCCATGGCTCTGGGCAAGGTGGAGACCTTCAACACCCAGATTGATCCTTACTTGGTGCAGATTTCTTTTGGAGACCTGATGGTCTACGACAAAGGCAACTCCGACACCGGTCAACTCGATGCCCTGACCGCTTACCTGAAAGGCAAGGACATCCTGATTGATGTGCACCTGAATCTGGGCGATCAGGAAGCCACCGTCTGGGGCTGCGACCTGACCTACGAGTACGTCAAAATCAATGGTGAATACACCACCTGAAACATCAAGCTGTCAAAAATCAGAAGACCAGAGGACATCCCTCTGGTCTTTTTTGTCTTTGTTGTTTGGGATGGGCTTCTTCAATGAACGCCCTCTCAGTGCACATTCTCAATGCACGGTGTCTTCGGCATGGTCGCGTTCAGAACTGGGCAAAGCCAGCACAGGTTTGACCCTGCTCTGGTCCATCAGCTTCTTGCTCAAAAGCACCAGACCCAGTCCGACGACAGCAGAAATCAGCAATTTCATCGGAGTCTCCTTTCCAGGGGGTTTATTTTTGCTGCGTCAACGGCGACGCATGAACAGCAAAGCAAGCAGGGCCAGCACAGCACCCAGAATGATCAGGTTGCGGGTGCGGTTCTCTTCCATGTCTTTCCAGACCGCAGTGTCCTGGGCTTTGCTGGCAAACTCTTTCACATCGGTGGCCAGAGCATCTGCTTTGACTTTGGCATCTTCAACCACCCGGATCACGGGTTCTTTGATGTGGTCAAAATCGGCTTCGTGGAATTCTTTTTTGGCTTTGTCGCTGAGTTCTTCGACTTTTTCACGGACGGTCTGGGCGGCGTGGGCCACTTTTTCCGTGATGCCATCCTTGTTGTCTTTGTTGTGTGCAGTCATGGAATGCCTCCTGTTTTCAGTTCACTTCAAATCAAAGAACAGTGCTGTATCGGATCCCGTATTTGAGTGATGGGGCAATACGCACAAAGATGGATTTGAATGCAAAGCTGCAATGCAAATGGGATGTGAAGTCACGGCAAAAAGCACCCCTCATTTCTGGGGGTGCTTTGCAAGTTCAGGCCATTCTGCGGCGACGGGCCACCAGCAGGGCGCCGATGCCCAGAGCGCCCAGAATCATCAGGTTGCGCTTGGATGCCATCTTGCCCATGGGCTCCATCATTTTCTTCATGCGGTCATCGGCTTTGGTTTCGTGGATTTTGGCTTTCAAATCATCCACACGGCCTTTGACCATTTCACTGGTCTTCTCGATGAAATTGGGGGCGGTTTCGGATTTGACATCGTGGATTCCTGAACGGACTTTGTCCGCAGTTTGTTGGATGCGTTCACGGGTCATTTCAACTGCATTTGCAAAACGGTCTTTCAATGTTTGGTCCTGGCTCATATCAGCCTCCTTGAACATATTCAATCATAGGGGGGGTTATGAAGTCTGATAGGCCACTTAAATGCGCTTTAGACAAACTTCAGGGCAAGTACAGCATGACAGCCCCCAATTGGTCTGTGCGCCACACTCTGGCGTGCACATCTTGCAGCCTGCCCAGCACATCAGGGTGTGGATGACCATAATGGTTTTTGCCTGAACTGATGATTGCATGCTCAGGTTGAAGTTGCCTCACAAAGGCCTGAGAGGTGGAGTGCCTGCTGCCATGGTGGGCCACTTTCAGGACCGTCACCGGACCCGGAGCAAGCACATCTTCAACACTGGAAGGCAAATCTCCCAGAAAAAGTGCACTGAACTTGCCTTTTTGCAGTTTCAGGGCCACGCTGTTGGCGTTGTCTTCTGGGCTGACATGACCCGGTTGAGGGTAAAGCACCTGCAGGACACTCTGGCCCACCTGCAGGGTGTTCCCTCTGTGCACCTGACGGATGGGAATGTGTTTCTCATGGGCGACTTGCAGCACCTCTTGCATGACTGGATCCGTGGTTTTGAGGTGCCCCACCCAGAGTTCTCCCACCGGAATCTGCTGGATGACACTGGTCAGTCCTTCGATGTGATCGGTGTCGGCATGGGTGGCCACCACCACATCCAGCCGGAACACCCCGAGTTTTTGCAGGGCGGGCACCACAGTCTTTGCGCCCACATCGAAATCGCTGCCCGGACTGCCTCCACCGTCAATGAGCACGTTGAAATGCCCGAGTTGCAGCAAGGTGCTGTCTCCCTGCCCAACATCCAGATAAACAATGCGCTGCTCTGGAAAAAGCAAAGGGGACAAACCTGTGATCCCCATTCCTGCAAGGGTGAGGGCCAGCAGGTGGGCAGGTTTCAGGCGGTTGAGCAACCACAGGCCCACCCCCACCAACCAGACCAGGTACACCAGCAGGCCAGCCACCCCAATGTTTCCCCAAGGCAACGGTGGCACCTGTGCAAACAGGGAAATCAACCAGAGGAACACCGTCAGGACAATCCCGATCACCCCATTGACCAGAACCCCCAGAGGTCCCAGCAAACCGGCCAGCATGCCTGCTGGAACCAGAATCACCATGAATGGTCCGAGCATCAGATTGCTCAAAGGACTGATCCACGGCAACACATTGAACTGGCTGGCCACCACAGGCAACGTGGTGAGTTCTGCACAGAACGTTGCTGCCAGCGGGTAAACCAACCAGCGTGGGACCTGCTCTGGAATTTTGCTGGCCAGATCGGGGGTGAACAGGAGGCCCAGCACCGCCAGATAAGACAGCTGAAAACCCACATCGAACAGCCATTTGGGATAAAACGTCAGGCTGACCAGAGCGGTCAGGGCAAGGGTACCCAGCATGTCCAGCTTTCCCCTTCCCAGAGCCAGTGCAAGCAAAACCACCATGCCTTGCAGCACTGCACGCAAGATGCTGGGTTCGGTGCCCACCAGAGCCAGATAAGCCATGAGAAAGACCATCAAGAAGACATGCCTCGCCCGGCCAAACCTTCTGAGGAGGACCTCCAGCACAGCCACCAGAATGGCCACATGCTGACCGCTCAGGGCCAGAAAGTGGGCCACCCCTGCCCGAGTGAAAGCCTCCTGGAGCGTCAGGTCTCCGATGCCCTGTCAGGTCCTGCTTGTCTCCGAGTTCCAGAGCCACCATCAAAGCAGCATGTTGCTCAGAAAGTCCTGTGGTCAGTCCCCTCTGAAAGTGCGTTTTGAAGCCCTGATCCGGTCTGGACTGGACCACTTTGCCCCCATACAGTACCCCTTGCACACCGCGCAATTCCAACCATGCTGCGTAATCAAAAGCATCAAAATTGCGCCTTCCCTCTGGACGGTCCAGTGTGCCACGCACCACCAGTTGTCCCGCAGGCACCTCTGGAGCAGGGGCCAGAGCCAGCCTGACTTTGGGCTCTGGCACATTCAAAAACCTGCCATCCCAGTGGCCTTCGATTTCCCACTTCTGGCCGTAATAGGGGACCAGTGGATGGACCACCTTTTGCAACTGCACAGAGTGACCCCATCCCCAACCCAGAGAACATGCTGCCAGCAACCAGAGGGACCATGACCGGACCCAAAGGAGCAAAACCAGCAACAGCACACCCCAGAAAAGGCCATAACCCAACAAGATGCCAGCCACCATGGCAGCCAGCAAGTACACCGGAGGGGTGAGAACACGCATCAAAACACCACAAGCGGTGCCAGCACAGACAGCATTTTTTCCCCGATGCCCTTGACCTGATCCAGATCTTTCAGGCTCTGGTAAGGCCGATGTTCCATGATGCGCTGGGCCAGTTTGGGGCCCACTTTGGGCAGTTCCACCAGTTGTTCAAGTGTTGCCGTGTTGATGTTGATGGGTCCAGAGACCACCGGACGGATGTGTGACGTTCCCACAGGGGCAACAGAAACGGGAGGCACACCCACACTCTGGTTGATGGTGGGCATGTCACGCACGGTTTCAAAACGGAGTCTGGGGGTTCTCAGGTGGTCCAGCACCAACCACAAACCCAACACCACGAAAGCCAGAGAAAGCAAATAAACAGGTTTCATACCTGTTCAAGTTAAGGGCATCAAGTGCAAAAAGAGGTGACCAGAGCAGCAAAAACAGGATTTCCCTGAGGCGTGATGGTCAGTGTCCTGATGTGCTTTACAGGGATTTCGCGGCCTTCACCTGAGGGTACTGCCCACTTTTGGGGATGTCTTGCAGTTGGGGCATGGTCTTGTTGCGACCTGCCCCTTTGGCCTGATACAGCGCCTGATCGGCCCGCTGAATCAGGGTCTGGATGGAATCCAGAGAAGCCAATTCAGAAACCCCCACACTGATGGTGACACTGCCGACCTTCTTGAATTTGATGGTGCGCATCACCACATGGATGAATTCCGCCACCTGCCATGCCCGGTGCATGTCCATGTCGGGCAGGATCACCATGAACTCTTCTCCACCCCATCGGCCAGCAATCGCATTTTTGGGAAGGTGCAGGTGCAACACTTCTGCGAAGCCTTTCAGGATGATGTCTCCAGTGGCATGTCCAAACAGGTCGTTGATTTGTTTGAAGTGGTCGAGGTCCAGCAGCAAGACCGACACGGTTTTGTCGTATCGAACAGCAAAAGTCACCACTTCGTTGAGCTGGTCCTCCAGATAACGGCGGTTGTACAGTCCGGTCAGGGCATCGCTGTTGGCCTCACGGTAAGCCAGAACGTACTTGTCCTTGATGAGGATCACGTACCTCGACATCATGATGGTGACCACCGAAGCCACATAAAAGTGAATCAGCCATGCCAGTTGGGTCGGGTCGATTTTGGCCAGATCCCCGAGGTGCACCACCAGACTGCACAGACTGACCACCAGAAGCCCGAGAGCCAGACGGTGTGCAAGGTGGCTCGGATAAAGGACATAAATCACCATGTACTGAACTGGAAACCACAGGCTGAACGCCAGAAACAGCGGTTGTGCAGTGCTCTGTTCAAAAAACCCGTTCAGGCAAAGCAACAAATAGAGTGCTGTGGTGCCCAGGTAAAAATGCTTGACCACTGGATAGGTGCGCGGGGCCTGCCAGACCACCAAGGAGAGCACCAGCCATGCCGTCAACAGAAAAGGCAAGGTGACGTGGTACAGCCACGAATACTGCGAAATGGAAACCCAGTACGCAGCGGTGCTTCCCAGAGCAGCAATGCCCAAGGTCGCCCGCATCAATTGCAGTTCCAGTTGCTCGAATTGTTTGTCTAAATCCACATGGAGGTGGCGCATAAGGGTGTGACCTTTTCATTTTACATGTTTTTTGAACAGGTGTTTCAGAAATTTTGTTGCACTTTTCAGACATCTGGATGTCAAGCGGTCCAGCATGAAGCAACAATTGCCTTTCACACGTGATTTGTCTTTGAAACTATCTCCAAGAGCTGCGCCAGCAACCGAAAATTCAACCCTCGGGAAAAACCCTTGTTTCCTGAACAAGCCTGAGGCTCTGGCCTTGTGCCTTTCAAAAGGCCAGAGCCTCGCCGTACCCGACAGCTTGGAAGTATACTGACACAATGCAGATTTATGGAAGAAACCCGGTTTTCGAAGCCCTCCGCAACGGTGAGGTGCTCGAAGTGCTGGTGGCAAAAGGCATTGAGCCACGCATTGTGCGTGAGTTGGAAGAACACAACATCCCCCTGAAGTTCATTCCACGCATCGAAATGGACCAGATGGTGGGCTCCACCCAGCATCAGGGCCTCATCGCTGAAATTGCTGACCTGCACTTCAGTGATGTGGAAGACATCTTCGACCTTGCCGAAGAGCGCGGAGAGCAAGTCCTGATGGTGTTGCTGGACGGCATCACCGACCCGAGGAATTTTGGAGCCATCATCCGCAGTGCCGAAGTGCTCGGGGCGCACGGCGTGGTCGTGGAAGAACGTCGCAGCGCACCCCTTTCTGCGGTGGTCGCCAAAACGGCTGCCGGTGCCACTGCATATTTGCCCATTGCACAGGTCAAAAACATGGCCCGTTTCATCGACCAGCTCAAAGACCATGGGGTGTGGGTGTATGGAGCAGCCGGAGAAGCCCGCATGGGCGTGGCACAGGTGGATTATGACCGTCCTCTGGCCCTGGTGATTGGTTCGGAAGGGGATGGAATGCGCCGTCTGGTCCGTGAAAAATGTGACGAGCTGGTCTCCATTCCAATTGTGGGCAAAATCCAGAGCCTGAATGCCAGTGTGGCTGCCAGCATCCTGATCTATCAGGCCATGCAATCCAGAGCCAAATGAACCTTCACAAAGTCCCGGATTCTGCAGAGTCCGGGACTTTCTCATGGCAAGGAGCCTCCAATGACCAATGGAATGGGCACACCCCCACAGACCACGCCTGAAGATCTGGGCATCGGATCGGTGCAAGCAGAACGCAGTGGCCGTTTCTTGACTGCAGATGGAAGGTTCAACACGCGCCGTCTGGGTCTCAGGGGATGGGGCAGCCTGAGTCCTTTTCACCTGATGCTTTCCCTGAACTGGTGGATGTTTTTCGCTCTGGTGCTGGCCCTCTTTGTCCTGACCAATCTGGTTTTTGCCGTGCTTTATGTGTTGTGTGGAGCAGATGCCCTGCAAATGACCACCGAACATCCCATTGACAACACCTTCTGGAAAGCCTTCTTTTTCAGCATCGAAACCCTGTCCACCATTGGGTATGGGCACATTGCCCCCACCACCATGGCTGCCCATCTGGTCTCCAGTGTGGAAGCATTCACAGGCTTGCTGGGCGTTGCCCTGATCACAGGTGTGCTGTTTGCAAGGTTTTCCCGGCCCAACACACACATTTTGTGGAGCAAGAACGTCATCTTTGCTCCCTATCAGGGGGGTGAAGCCCTGATGGTCCGCCTCACCAACGGCGCATACAACGAACTCATTGAGCTGGACGTGCAAATCGTGCTGGTGTTCTACGAGTGGGTGCAAGGACAAAAAGTCCGTCGGTTTTACCCTTTGAAACTGGAGCGCCATGAAGTGGAGTTCTTTTCTCTGGCCTGGACCCTTGTGCATCCCCTGACCCCAAGCAGTCCCCTCTGGGGCCTCACCCCACAACACATGCATGAGCGGGAAATCGAGCTGATGGTGATTCTGCATGCCACAGACGATGTGCTGTCACAAAGGGTACACGCACGGGTGTCTTACACCGCAGAGGATTTTTTGTGGAATGTGAAATTTGCCAGCATGTATGTGTCCAACAGCCATGGTGCGGTCACCATCGATGTGCGCAAACTCAGCGATGTGGAACCCGTGCTCAAATGAGCTGGCTGGGCATCCCTTACGTGCAAATCAATATGCGCCATACCTGAGGAATTCACGCATCTTGAACGCACAGGTGTCATCTGAGGTCACCCTTGAACTGCCAGTGATGGTTCGCAGTTTGCCGTTCTCAGAGAGGTACACCTGCGTCACGTGATAACCACGCCCTTCACTGATCATGGTGTATGTGGCCATCACGGCCCACTGGTTCAGACGCGAGTTGGACTCGGTGTTGACTTCTTTCATTTTCTGTTGTTCCAGAGCAGCTTTCAGTTTCTTGCCAAATGCGTCGGCTTCCACTCTGGAGGCCAGAGGCACAAAAGGTTTGGTGTGCTGGGTTTCCCGCAGCACACAGGCCGATCCTGCACTGGTCCAAAGGGTTGGGGTGATGGAGGTCCATCCTTCCAGCGGAATGTTGATGGCCGAAGCCGTTGAAAGCAAAATTCCGGTCAAGCCAGTCCAGAGCAAAGGTCGCATCTTTTTCAAGCTACCACAAGCGCATTAGGCTTGCTTGAGGGCCATCTGGATGTGACCCAGATGGTGGCGCACATGCCATTCGTGCTTGCTGATCAGTTTCCAGATGGGTTGTCTGCCCTCATCGGGATGGATGAATTCCCGTTCCATCTCGGGAATGGCAAGGTGCTTCAGGAGGTGAAGCCAGCGTTCATTGACCGCTGTGAACTGGTTGACGGCAACTTCCACAGGCAGGTTGTAGTCCTGCAATTCAGCCCAGAGATCTTGCGGAAACGGCATGATGGTGGGTGTTTGCAAGGTCATGCCAAAACGAAAACGGTTGAAGCCCTGCTCGTGACCGTCTGCGATGTGAAAAGCCAGTTGCCGCACTGTGAAACTGCCTTCCCGATACTGTTTGTGCAGTTCCAGTTCGGTGAGGGGGCACACCAGATCGTGAAGTTGCTTGGGGAAATCACGCAAAATCTGCAAATACTGTTCCAGACGTTCATGGGAGAGGGTCTCGGGGATGGATAACTTGCCAACCGGGTATTGAATGTCCATGGGTCATGGTACCAAGCGGAAAAGGTTTTGGGCAGGTGGATGGGTTACGGTTGCAGTTGCAAATCGGTCACCACAGGCAAATGGTCCGAGCCTTTGCTCTCCTCCACCCATGTTTTGAGCGTCTGAACGTCAGGCGAGAACCAGAGGTGATCAATCCTGTACAACTTCAAAGAAGCATTCCAAGTGAACCCAAACCCCAGTCCTGAATGGGCGAAGGCGTTGTCCAAACGGTCTTCCAACTGGCGGTACAACGGACCCAGAGGGGGCATGTTGAAATCTCCGCAAGCCAGAAAAGCCTGTTTTTGCTGCTGTGCCTGCCCTTGAGACTTCAGCACCACATCCACCCCATCCTGACGGATGCCACTGACCCTGTGGGTGCGTTCCTCAAGGGTGCGCCCCATCCTCTGGTCCCAGGCGGTGGGTCCCAGACGGTGCCTGTCCAGATGCACCGTCACCACAGAGAGGGCCTGCTCGGGCAACTGCAGCGTGGCTTCAAGCGCCGTGTGAAATGAGTTGGGAAATTCCAGCCAGCGTTTTTGAACCACTGGAAAGCGGCTCAAAATGACCAGTTCTCCCACTTGGGCCATCTGCCAGCGTTGATCCTGCTTCTGCAAGACCGTCCAGATCTGAGGCCCTGTGATGCGTGCCTCCTGCAAACAGAGAACCTCTGGTTGAATGTGCTGGATGGTGCTCAAAAGCGGTTCCAATCCTGCCAGTCCTCCATGCACATTCCACGTCATGACCCTGACCTTGTTGGATGTTTCTGGACGCGGTGGGTGCAATTGCAGTCCCATCAGCAAAAAAAGCCAGAGCAGCAAGGGCAGCCCTTGCCAGAGCAAAGCCTTCCAGCGTTTTTTGAAGAGGCCCACCAGAATGACCAGAGCCGTTGGAAGAACAAAAACATGGGGTGGCACAGAGGCCAGCAAAGTGAACACCCAATGGGTTTCTGCTCGGGTTTCCAGCAAGAACCAGAGCAGAATCAGAAAGGAAGATTGAAAAAAGACACCCCTCAAGCCATGCATTGTTGAGCAACATACACATGATGTGTATGAAGAGGGTGAGTAAATTTCAGATGACGCTCAGTACAGTCTTGTGACGGGACTCTGATCATGAAAACCGACAAAAATTCTCAAATTCAATTGATCCAATCTCTTCTGATGGATGAAAAGGTGCTGGGCAAAAATGGAGACCGTATACGCAACAAGTCCGATGGTTCGAGCAGCATCCTTGGGTGTCGTGGCAAAGTCAGAATAATACTTTCCAATTTCTGACCAGCGGCCCAAAGAAAGACCTCCTTGATGGTCACAGAAACCGTCCTGATCCTCTGTAGGGTCTTGATGGTAATAGGAAAAATGTGAACTCCAATCGTTGTCAAGATCATATTCAAAACAAAGGGCTTTGAATCCTCGCACCTCACAGGAGACCAGAGCAACATCAATCCAGACCTTCATGTCTTCGGAAAAGGTCATGAAATCCTCTGGATTGATCCGTTCAAACGACTCCAAGGCTCCTATTCTTTCTGCACTTGCCCGAGCCAGATTGATGATTTGACAAGGATCATTGGGCGTGAAAATTCGCTCCATTTGCAACACAAAATCATAGATTTCCTTCAAGCCATCCCATTTCATATTATGATTCTAGCATAATTGAGTCATGCTTTTAGATACAGATTAAAATGCTTTCTGCACTGTACCTCAAAAAGAAAAACCCCTTCCGAAGAAGGGGCAAAGCATCCAGAGGATGTTTAGAAGTCCATGCCACCCATGTCAGGTGCGCCAGCGGGAGCAGGAGCGCCTTTGGGCTCGGGCTTGTCGGCGATGATGGCTTCGGTGGTCAGCACCAGGCTGCCGATGGAGGCAGCGTTTTGCAGGGCGGTGCGGGTCACTTTGGCGGGGTCCACGATGCCAGCGGCAATCATGTCTTCCACGAACTCACCGGTGGCAGCGTTGAAGCCGTAACGGGGTTCAGCGTTGTTCAGCACGGTGTTCACAATCACGCTGCCTTCGTAGCCAGCGTTGAAAGCGATTTGACGGGCGGGCTCTTCCAGAGCGCGCAGCAGGATGCGTGCACCGGTGGCTTCGTCCCCTTGCAGGGTGTCAGCGAGGTTGCGCACAGCAGGAATCACGCGGAGCAAGGTGGTGCCCCCACCGGACACGATGCCTTCTTCCACAGCACTGCGTGCGGTGGACAGGGCGTCTTCGTAGCGGTGCTTCTTCTCTTTGAGTTCGGTTTCGGTGGCAGCACCCACGCGAATCACGGCCACACCGCCAGCCAGTTTGGCCAGACGCTCTTGCAGTTTTTCACGGGCGTAGTCGCTGTCGGTGCTCTCAAGTTCGGCTTTGATGGCGTTCACTCGGGCATCGATTTCGGCTTGCTTGCCGTAACCGTCAATGATGGTGGTGTTGTCTTTGCTGATGCGGATGCGCTTGGAGCGGCCCAGCATGTCGAGGGTGGTGTTTTCCAGCTTGTAGCCCAGCTCTTCGGAGATCACCACACCACCGGTGACGGCAGCGATGTCTTTGAGCATTTCTTTGCGGCGGTCACCAAAGCCGGGGGCTTTGACGGCAGCAATGTTCAGGGTGCCACGCAGTTTGTTGAGCACCAGGGTGGCCAGCGCTTCACCTTCGAGGTCTTCAGCGATGATCACGAGGGGGCGGCCGGTCTGGGCAACGCGCTCCAGAACAGGCAGCAGGTCTTTCAGGGCAGCGATTTTCTTCTCGTTGATCAGGATGAAGGCTTCTTCCAGCACAGCTTCCATGCTGTCAGGGCTGGTGACGAAGTAGGGGGAGATGTAGCCCTTGTCGAACTGCATGCCTTCCACAACGTCCACTTCGGTGGCCAGACCACGGGATTCTTCCACGGTGATCACGCCTTCTTTGCCCACGCGGTCCATGGCGTCGGCGATTTCCTTGCCGATTTCGGCGTCGTTGGCGGAAATACCAGCCACTTCCTGGATGGCTTTGCTGTCTTCGACAGGCACAGCCAGACGCTGGATTTCTTCAACGGCAGCAGCAACAGCTTTTTCAATGCCGCGTTTCAGAGCAAGGGGGTTGGCTCCGGCCACAACGTTGCGCAGACCTTCTTTGATGATGGCCTGACCCAGCACAGTGGCGGTGGTGGTACCGTCACCGGTGATGTCGTTGGTTTTGGAGGCCACTTCTTTGAGCAGCTGAGCGCCGATGTTCTCGAGTTTGTCCTCGAGTTCAACTTCTTTGGCCACGGTCACACCGTCTTTGGTGATGGTGGGGCTGCCAAATTTTTTCTCGATGACCACGTTGCGACCACGGGGGCCAAGGGTCACTTTCACAGCGTTGGCTACAGCGTTCACGCCGCGTTCCAGGGAACGACGGGCCTGTTCGTCAAAAATCAGTTGTTTGGGCATGGGAAACTCCTTTGCTGAAGGGAAGGTTCAGGGTCAAAAACCCGGATTCAAGAAGGTTGACTGATGTTCTACGATCACTCGACGACAGCGAGGATGTCGCGCTCGTTGAGGATGGTGTATTCGGTGCCTTCGAGTTCGATGGTGGTTCCACCGTACTTGGCGAACACCACGATGTCGCCTTCTTTGACATCCACAGGAACGCGGGTGCCGTTGTCGAGCACTTTGCCTGCGCCCACAGCCACAACTTTGCCACGAACAGGTTTTTCTTTGGCGCTGTCAGGCAGGACGATTCCACCGCGGGTGGTGGGGGCTTCTTGCACCAGTTCGATCACGACACGATCTCCGATGGGTTTCAGCATGGATGAACCTCCAGAAAAAATTTAGGTGAGTACGCTGGTCGACTTTTTGCCGTTTGAGACCATCCCGAGGATTTCTCAGGTGGGATTCAGGCTTGAGTGTCAACCAACTCCAGTAGCTATTATAACCTCACTCATTCATGTGTCAATAGCTTGAACACAAGATGTGAGTGTATTCAGCTCAAGTTTGGTGATTAAGAGCGGGAAGGCAGCTGTCCGTTCAGGGTTTCCACCGCATCGCGGATCGCTTTTTCAAGTTGCTTGCCATAAGGCACCACATTGGACAGGATCAACAGGCTCATGGAGCGCGGTTTCAGGCTCATCTGGTAATTCAGTTCGGTCTGACCGCCCTGATACTCAAATTTGAAGGTCGCCCGACCATGCAAATCCCCTTCAACAAGGAGTTGCATTTCGCGACCCGGACGCACATCCACCACGGTCAGCATCAGGCGGATGTTGCCCCGGACCAGCATCACCTCTGCCCCAACATTGCCGCCTTTGATCAGGGTGAATTCCCATTTGGCAGGCCACCACCCTTTGTAATTCTCAAAATCCATGAAAGCCTCGTAGACCTTCTGGGGATTGCCGTTCACTTTGATGCGTTCTGCAGCTTCGACGTTGGCCATTTCATCCACATGGTAGCCGATTTTTCAGCAAGATGGCTTTTCCATCAAGCGATTTTTCAGCAAGCATTGTGGTGTGCTCATGGCAATTGGTACACCGTGGAGGCATTGCGAACGGTGATGTCTTCAAATTCCTGTTCCGAGAGACCCAGAAATTCTGCCAGAAACTGCAAGGTGTACCGGGTGTACCCCGGACGGTTGGGTTTGCCCCGATTGGGCATGGGAGCCAGAAAAGGGGCATCGGTTTCCACCAGAATGCGGTCCAGAGGCACCTGTTTCGCAGCCTCCCTGAGGTCATGGGCATTCTTATAGGTCACATTGCCAGCAAAAGACACATGAAAACCCAATTCCAGACCCGCTTCAATCAGGCCCATGTGGCCGTTGCAACAGTGCAAGATGCCTTTGTGCCAACCAGCGTTTTTCAGGACCTCGGCACAATCCAGACTGGCTTGCTCGCGATTCTGTTTGTCTCTGGTGTGGATGACCACCGGACGGTCCGTGCGTCTGGCCCAGTCCAACTGCCATTCAAAAGTTGCCATTTGCACCTCTCTGGGAGCAGCATCCCAGTAATAATCCAGCCCGGTCTCCCCCACCCCAACCACACGGGGATGCTTGCCCAGAGCTTCCAGATCTGCACGCACCTCTGGGGAATCCTGCAAAGCATCGGTGGGATGGAGACCCACCACCGTGTAAATTCGGCTGTCCTGTTCGCTGAGCTGGATCACATTGCGGGCATGAACCGGATCGGCACCAATGGCCACCACTCTGGAAAGGCCCAGTTCGTCCAGAGCCTGCAAGGGATCATCGAGGTAATCGAGGTGACAGTGGGTGTCAATCATCAGGGTATTTTACCTGAGCAAAAGAACACCTGCCTTGCAGCAGATCTCACAAGCAGGGTAAGCACAAAGTCTGACTTTTGGCATGTCACTTGAAAAAGCGTTCAGCGATCAGCCATCAGCGTTCAGCAAAAAGCTCACCAAAAGGCTTTTGCAAACAGCAAAACAAAAAGCCACTCAGACTTTCCGTTCAACAGGCAGCCAGAAAACTGTCCTTTATTGCTGACTGCTGATCGCTGACGGCTGATGGCTCTTGGTGTTGGTATTGCCCTACTAGTGACTTTGCGCTTACCCTGATCTCACAAGCCCTTCTGCCTTCTGCTTTTCATCCGGTATTTCCCTGATGGAATGAGCCCCTTTTGAAAACCCTGCGCTCCAACATTAAGGAACCATTGTGCTGAGCATTACGGTGATAAACCCTTAGGCGCACTTCACGCTTTTCATGTCACGATCAAGGACACTACGTATCGGAGGTTAAAACATCTTGCTACGCTATGCTTCCTGGGCACTCCTGATGCTGCTGGTTCTGGGTCTGGTTCTGGCTTTGCTGCCATCTCCGGCAGTCCAAGCAGCGCAAGGGGTCACCCTGACGGGAGTCAGCATGAAACTGTACCCCCAGCAGGACCCAAACGCCGTGTGGGAGTTCCAGAGTGACCGCATCCAGTACGATCCCATCGAGGGAAAATCCACCCTCTCGGGCGTGCAGACCGGGAAGCGCATGGTGAAAGGCGAGCTGGACATGACCATCACTGCACCTGGGATTGAAATTGATCGGACAGATGACTTGCACATGAAACAGGCTGTCCTGTATATCCCTAAACAGTGCACCACACTCACAATCCAGAAAAACGTTCGCATTGAGCAGCAAAGTGGCATCAAAGGCGAAGGGCTGGTCTGGCGTTCCGCAAACACCAACATGGTCGGAAAAGCCATCGACGCTCCTTTTGACCTCGGACCTGACACTTTGGTGAACAAACCCGAGTTCGTCAGTGACCTTGATGCCCCCGAGCAGTGCGTGAACGGTGAGATTGTTGAAAAACCGGAGGATTGAACATGAAAAAGGCATGGTTGGCAGTAGCCCTTCTGGGCGTGAGCGCTCTGGCCGCAGACGGCAAAGAGCAGAGACTTCTGAAATTCGCTTCTGACACCTTCAAAGGTGATGTGAGAAATGGGCCTTACACCTTCACGGGCAGCGCCAGCGAACCCATCAAAGCCCAGGTCAGCAACCTGCAAATCACCAGTCTGAACGCTGTGTTCTCTGCCCCAGCAGGGAAAGCCATGACCGAAGCAGCAGGTCTGCGCACCGCAGAATTCACCAACAGCGTGAAAGTGCTGCGTGGACGCCTCTCTGCTGAAGGCCCCAGCCTGACCTACTCCGAAGAGACCGGTCAGGGCGTCCTGAAAGGCCCAGCCACCAGCGTTTTCGCTCCTGAAAAAGAAGGCGACGATGCTGTAAACGTTAAAGCGAACCAGATGTCCTTCGATGTGGACACCAACATCTCCACCTCCACAGGCAAAGTCAGTCTGGTCACCGGACGCCAGACCGGAAACAGCGACAAACTGGTCTTTGACGAGAAAAAAGAGTTGGGCATCCTGACCGGCAACGTGCAACTCACCAAGAACCCCAAAGACGCCAAAGACAACAAACTGGTGATCACCGGCACCGAAGCCCGAGTGCTGACCAACGACAAACAAAAACTGCTGCTGGTCAAAGGCAACGTGAAACTCGTGGACGGTGACATCACCACCACCGGAACCACCGTTTATTACGACGACAAAGCCAACCGCGCAATTGTGCTGGGTGCTCCCGCCAAGAGCTACAATGCCAAAACCAAAGCCACCATCTCTGGGGGCACCCTTGAACAGAACACCGACAAGAACACCGTGCGTCTGTTCAAAGGCAAAGTCGAATTCTCCGAAGCCCAGTTCAAGTAAGGCATCTCGCTTTCTTGAAGTTTGAAAATGCCGAGCATGGAAGGTGAATGTCAATGAAACCCATCCAGCGCATCACCTCCCTGCTTCTGTTTGCCGTCGGTGCCATGGTCCTCGCTCAGGAAGAGGACACAGCACCGACGTTTTCTCTGGAGCGCAACGACAAACTGATTGTGATGAGCAAACGAGGCCCCGACGACTCGGGCCTTGCCCTGTTCTGCAATCCCGATGAGACCACCCGAGGCATCTTCTTTGACCCTTCTGAAGCGTCGGTGCTCACCACCATTGACGACAACCAGATCAAAGCCCCTCTGGCCGTCATGGACAAAAAAGAAGGCGGAGACGGACACCTCGAAATGTCCGGTGGTGCAGCCTCCCTCGAAGAAGAAGACGACTTTGGGTGCCCCAAGCTCACGCCCAAAGCGGAAGCTGGAGCCATCAAAGTCACCAAAGGCAAAACCCTCCTCTCGGGCAGCAAACTGGTCTACGACGAGAAAGACGGACAGGCCAAAGTCGAAGGCCCCATCACATTCGAGCGGGAACAGAAAGACGGCAAACTGACCGGAAGCAGCCAGACTCTGGTGGTGGATGTGGACAAGAACACCACCGTCATGAAGGGCAGCGTGAAGCTGAACAGCGGAGACCGGGTCAGTTCTGCGGAAGAGGTGGAGTACAGCGAGAAGGACAATGTGGCGATCTTGCGTGGGACGGCACAGAATCCTGCGAAATCCACCAAAGGCAAAGAGGAATTGACCGCCGAGGTGATCCGCTACAACCTTGAAACCAACGATGTGGTGGCGACCACAGCCAACAACTCCATCAAAGGCAAATTCGAGGACGAAGACAAGTAAGACTGCCTGTGCTTTCATCAAATTTGAGCGATGGATGGCGTCACATCAAAGAAACCCTCTGGTTGATCCAGAGGGTTTCTTGATACAGGTGGCCCATTCAGCAGCGAACACTCCAGAAACCTTTGTTTTCGATGGTGGGTCGTTTCACATTCCAGGATTTGCCAGGAATGTTGAACCTGCCAATGAACACCCCTCCATACGTTCCAATCAAGCCTTCCTCGTAGAAGTCTGCAGAATAATCTCCTCTTGTGTTGTCATAATTCATCACCACCCGGTACTCTGCACAGGTGTAGGGGTTCAAATTGATGCTTGCACCAACCTGGGTGTTCCAGGTATAAGAACCTTGCAAAGTCACTCCTGCACTGGCCACAGGTGCTGTGTACTCGGCATTGACCGTGACTGTGATTGTCCCTCCAGTGGAACGGGTCACAGAGAAGTTGCAAGGCACAGCCGTGCGACAACTGAATTTTTCGCGGTAAACCACTTCTGATGAAGCATTGACCCCCAATTTGCGTGCAGAAATGCTGTTGTTGCGGAAATCATCGCATTGGCCATTTCCATTCATGTCATAACAAGCTTGTGGTTTGATGGATTCGGTGGGGGTGACGTTCACAGAGTCTGTTCCAGTCAGCTTGATGGTGTGGGTCTGCACTTGCAAAGGTGTACCTTCTGTCACAGATGCATCCTGGCTTTCAAGGACAGGAGTTTGAGCACAGGAAGCCAACAAAAGAAGCAGGGCAAAAACTGGGGTTTTGTTCATGTTTTTTCCTTTCAAAGGGCCAGAGCAATTCCAACATCTGGCCCTGACTGCAATGTAAGGTTTGTCTACTTTCTGATTGTGATTGATTGGAAAGTTCAGATTGTCGAACACACCTTCCATCAAAACATCAACTCAGGTGCAATTTCAGAAAAGGTTTTTCCAGATCTTCACTCCTGCTCAAAAAGTGCATCGCTGCATGATGGCTGTCAAAGCAAATCCCCCCAGAGCATTCTGAGGGGATTTGTTGTGTTTGGCACGCTTTTGATTTGGTGGGCAGTGAGGGATTTGAACCCCCGACCCTCCGCTTGTAAGGCGGACGCTCTACCGCTGAGCTAACTACCCTTGCCGTAAGCTCAAACATCTTATTAAAGGTTCCAGAGTTCGTCAAGACCTGCACCTCTTTCCTGCTCCCAGAAACTTAATGATAAATGTCTATCAATACCTTTCTTGCCAGAGCCAATCGGAGTACACTGAACTCTTGATGCAGGAGATGGCCATAGAAACACAGGGACTGCGGGTCCGTTTTGGGGACTTCGTGGCTCTGGACAACCTCAGCCTTCAGGTGCCCACAGGGGCTTTTCTGGCGGTGGTGGGACCCAACGGCGCAGGCAAAAGCACCTTCATGAAAACCCTATTGGGTCTGGTGACCCCAGAGGCCGGCGAGGTGAAAGTGCTGGGCAAAAAACCCGGCAGTTCGCCCACACAAATCGGCTATGTGCCGCAAATCAAAACCTTTGACCGCTCTTTTCCAGCGGTGGCCATTGAACTGGTGCTCTCTGGGGTGCGCAGGGCGTGGCCGGGACCCCTGCGGGCGTCTGAACGCAAACTGGCCACCCAAGCTTTGGAGCGTGTCGGTGCAGACCGTCTGGCTGAGCGTCCTCTGGGCAGGCTTTCTGGAGGAGAACTCCAGAGGGTCTATCTGGCCCGCGCTCTGGTGCGTAAACCTTCTTTAATTCTGCTGGACGAACCCGCCACTGGAATTGATGCTCTGGGCGAAAAGGACATGTACCACATGCTGGAAGCCTACCGCAAGGAAAGCGGAGCCACCATCGCCATGATCACCCACGACTTTGATGTGGCCCGTTACCACGCCTCTTATGTGATTGTGCTGAACCGCACCCTGTACGGTTGTGGTCATCCCTCCACAGCCCTGTGCGAAGATTGCCTGTCCAGAGCATACGGTCACGGCAGCCACCACCACAAAAGGACCCTCTGATGGAAATCGTGCAGGATTTTCTGACCCTCCCCTTTTTGCAACGGGCCCTGATGGCCGGAATCATCATCGGTTTGATGTGCGGCTACTACGGGGTCTTCATTGTCCAGAGGGGCCTCAGTTTTCTGGGCGACGGTCTGGCCCATGCTGCTTTTGGGGGGGTGTCTCTGGGCTTGTTGCTTGGCTGGACACCGCTCTGGGTGGCTTTGCCTTTCACGGTGCTGGTCAGTCTGGGCATCACCTACCTCCGTGAAAAAACCGAACTGCAAGGTGACACAGCAATCGGAATCTTCTTCGCTGTGTCGGTGGCTCTGGGTGTGCTATTTTTGGGGCTGAAGAAGGAGTACACCGCAGATGCCTTCAGTTACCTGTTTGGCAGCATCCTGAGTGTGGGCACTGCGGATCTGGTGGTGATCGGGGTTCTCTTGCTCCTGACGGTGCTTCTGGTGCCCACCACCTGGAAGCAACTGGCCTACAGCACCTTCGATCCAGAGCTTGCTGCTTCGGATGGGGTCAACGTCAAGGGCCTGAACTATTTCCTTTCGGTGGTTCTGGCTGTGACCGTGGTGGTCAGCGTGAAAGTGATTGGCATCGTGATGGTGGCCTCTTTTCTGGTGATTCCAGCAGCAACCGCAAGGCTTCGCAGCCGGACTTTGTACCAGATGACATTGCTCTCTGCCCTGCTGGCCGCTCTCGCCAGTATCATTGGACTTGTGGTGTCTTACCTGATCGACGTGCCTTCCGGCTCAACGATCATCCTCTCTCAGGCGCTGTTTTTCCTTGTGGCAGCGGTGCTTCCCAAAAAAACCCGTACTTGACGCACGGATTTTACGGGTTTAAGGTGGTGTTTAGGATATGTGGATCTCAACCAAAGCACAGTACGGGCTGCGTGCCCTGATTGAAATCGGCAAAAACCCCAATCAGGCGGTTCCCCTCAAAGATGTGGCAGACAAGCAGGACATCAGCCAGCACTATCTGGAACAGATTGCCTCCAACCTGCGCCGTGCCGGGTTCATCCGCAGTGTTCGGGGTGCACACGGTGGGTACAGGCTCTCCAGAGCCCCCAAAGACATCCGTGCATGGGATGTGGTGGTCACCATGGAAGGCAGTCTGGCCCCGGTCAGTTGCCTCGAAGACTCCGACTCCTGCACCAAAACCGGCAGTTGCGCCACCGAAGGCCTCTGGAAGCGCGTGGAAGATGCCATCAAGGATGTGCTTTACAACACCACCCTCGAAGACCTGATCAAGGAAAACGTACAACTGGAACACAGCAAACTGGTCCAGCTTGAGCCCTTTTACTCCCACCCTTGAATCTCAACAATCCTTGAACACCAGAGTTGCTCTGGTGTTTTTTTGTTGTGCTGATCGGTGAAGATTTCCAAACGGCGAGGCATGCCTCGCCCCTACAATCCACAACAAAGATCCCTGCCATTGGGCGCAGCACGCTTCTTGTGCAGAACAGTTCACCGCGTATTGGTGAACTTGCACGCTGCGCCCCTACGGTGGTAACAATGTTCTGCCTTCTGCCCTTCAGTATGTTTTTGGTAAGGCATGATCTTTTATGCTGTCTTACACAGGAGTACACTGCATTTATTCCCCCTTGCAGAGGAGCATATGGTTCTTCACCTGCTGTTGGTCAGTGCACTTGGAATGGTCGCCCTCCGTTTCGCAGCCCAGCTTTACGTGCGCAGTTCAGGCACGGCACAAACCCACCATCTGGCAGGCCTGTATGCCCTTTATGCCTTCATGAATGTGCTGGTGTTCATGGCACAGCATGCAGGAAACACCCCTCTGGCAGCAGCGGCCCTGACGTTGCTGTTCATTGCCATTCCCCAATTCATCGGGCGGATCTCTTACACCCTTCTGCAAACCTTCAATTCGGTGTACCACAAGCATCCAGAGCAGATGCACACGGTCACCTACGGCATCACCACCGTCACCACCCTGATTGCCTCCATGAACATCCTCGGGGTGATGTTCACCGGGCAGATGGTGACCAGTTCAGAGACCATCTTCCTGAACGTCTTTTATGGGCTTTCCATGCTGGGTTGGGTCTGTGTGTTCCTGATGGTGCAGAACATTTCCATCAGCTTTCCAGAGCACCGCAAGTACGCGGTTTTTCTGCTGATCAGCCTGACCTTTGGCCCGATCCTGCTGGCTCCCCTGATGGCCGGGGTTTTCCATGTCAACGATGCTCTGGTGCTGTTCCTGACCTTCACCCCTGTGCTGCTCACCCTGCATTTGCTGGTGGAAAAAGCAGGTTTGCTGAATCCGCCGTATTTCATGCCAGAGCGTGCCATCCGCTTTGTTCCCTATCCTGTGATGGTCACGGATGCCGATGATCTGGTCACCTGGATGAACGAGGAAGCCAAAAAGCTGGAAGCCGCAGACATCGGACGTCCTGCCCTGAGTGCTTTTTATTCCAGTGAGGATTTTGTCACCGACCAGAACCAGTGGGAACCCGAGCGTGAATACCGCTATGTGCGAACACGTTACAAGGAATACCTGCTGCGCAAACAGCCCATTTACGGCAATGACCACGAACTCCTCGGGTACCTGTACACCGCTCAGGAAGTCACCGTCGAGGACAAGCTGGCCCAGCACTACCACGCCAGCAAGAATTACCATGTCTCGCCAATCAAACGCAATTTTTCAGAGCAGCAGGATTCTTAAAGCGCCTGCCCGAGTTGCCGGATGCCCCTCTGGATCTGCTCGGGGTTCAGGTGGGCATAGTTCAAAATCAGGCCACTCTGCACACTGTGCATGGCGTACCTGCTGAGAAAATCCACAGCCACTCTGGAACGCAAAGTGGCTTCCCTGAAATGGTTCTCTGACCACTGGTCTGGCAGAAGGGCGCAGATGTGCAACCCTGCCCCTGTGGTGGGCACTTTCAAAGCTGGAAGGTGTTGTTCCAGAGCCTCCAGCAGGGTTTCGTACCTTTCCAGAATCATTCCTCTGGTTTTTTTGAGGTGACGTGCAAAGCCTCCAGAGTGCAAAAAATCCGCCAGAGCCAGACTGTCCAGCGTGGGCGGTTGACGGTCGGTCAGATAGCGGGTTGCAGAAAGCACCTCAATGATGGGAACAGGGGCCACCAGAAAGCCGCTGCGCAACGCAGGAGACAGGCTCTTGGAGAATGTACCGACGTAAATCACCTGTGCAGGATTCAAACCGTGCATGGCAGACAGAGGTCGGGTGTCAAATCGAAACTCCGAGTTGTAATCGTCTTCAATGATCCACGCTCCAACACTTCTGGCCCAATCCAGAATTTTCAGGCGTCGGGATGCAGGCAAAATGGCTCCTGTGGGAAATTGATGGGCCGGGGTCACATAAAGCAGGTCGGCCTTTTCAGGGAGGTGCTCGGGGTTGAGGCCCTCCTCATCAACAGGCAGGTAAATCACCTCTGCACCAGAGGCTTCAAACACCCGTCTGGCCCCCAGATAACCCGGATCTTCCATCACCACAGTCTTGCCCGGTTCCAGAAAGACCCTTGCCAGAGCGTCCAGACTGCCCTGTGATCCACTGGACAGCATGACCATGCCTGCGGTGGCCTTCACCCCCCTCTCGCGTGCCAGATAGCTTGAGATGGCCTCACGGGTTTCCAGAGGCCCCAGCTCATCTCCATACTGTCCGAGGCCACCCTGCAGGGCTTTGGCGCGCTCTCGCAGGGCTCTGGCCCACGCTTCTGCAGGAAAAAACTCATTGGGAACATTCCCCAGCCGAAAATCCACATCCACCTGACTGTAGGCTGGCCGGGTGGGGGTTTTCAGGGCTCGGGTCGCCCATTCCGTCAGTTTCAAAGCTGGAGGAGGCACCTGCAAGGTCACCTCTGGATTGACACTGTGGGCCACATAGGTGCCACTGGCCGGACGTGTCTCAATGAACCCCTCGATTTCCAGCAGTTCAAAAGCCTCCAGAACCGTGTTGCGGGCCACCCCCCAGGTGCGGGCAAATTCACGGCTGCTGGGCAATTTGCTGCCCTCTGGCAAAGCACCTGCCAGAATGGCTTCACGCAAAGCCTGATAGACCTGACGGTACAGGGGATCGCTCGGGTTGGGGCTCAGGGGTGGGAGCATGGTTTCAGTGTAGAGGGGACAAGGCACAAAGCAGAAGAAAGAAGGCTGAGCAGATTACAGTCAGAAGCAAAAACCGCCCCCAATGGGGCGGCTCTGGTTGAAGAAAAGTTCATCTGGATTTGGTCTGGAAGCGGCGTTCCAACTCGTTGGTGAAGAAGGTCATGATGGTGGTCAGGAACAGGTAAATCGCAGCCGAGGTGAGGTACGAAGGAATCACCAGGAACGTCTGGCTCTTGAAGCGATCAATGGCATTGGCCAGTTCAAAAGTGCCCACCACAGTTGCCAGAGAAGTGTCTTTCAGCAAAGACACCACGTTGTTCACCAGAGGCGGAATCGAAACCCTGACCGCTTGCGGCAAAATCACCAACCACATGGCCTGAATGCCACTGAGGCCCAAAGAACGGGCAGCTTCCGTCTGTCCTCTGGGGATGGACTGGATGGAAGCACGAATCACTTCTGCATTGTATGCGCCCTGGTTCAGGGCCAGAGCCACCATGGGAGCATAGAAATCGAAGTCAGGCACATCGACCACACTGGGGAACAAAATGGGTGTGGCATTGAAAGCGAACAGAATCTGCACAATCAGTGGGGTTCCGCGAAAGACCCACACATAAAAAGACGCCAGCCATCGGAACAGCGCAAAACCACTGAGTTTGGCAATGCCAGTGATGGTGCCCAGCATGATTCCCAGCACGCCCGAGGTGACAGTCAGAAGCAGGGTGGTCTTCGTGGCATCCACAAAGATTTGTGCATTGGTGGCGAACTGCTCTGCGTATTCCAGCCCCAACAACCTTGGAACGGTTTTGACTGCATAGCCAATGAAGATCAGAGCAATGGGAAAAGCGATCACCAGACCGACCATCCACAGTGCGTTGTTTAAAGTGGTGTTTTGCTGTTTCATATGCACATCAAAAAGGCAGGAGGCCTGTCAAAAACCTCCTGCCTGATGGATTTCACTTGCAGCGAACGTCCGCGTTGAAGTATTTCTTGCTGATCTTGGCGTAGGTCCCATCCTTGATGATGTCTGCCAACGCACCGTTCAGGGCTTCTGTCACACTGTCATTGCCTTTGTTGACCACCATGGCGATTTTCTCCTGGAAGAGGAGGTCTCCGAGTTGCCATTTCACTTTGGGGTTGGCTTTTTGGGCATCCAACACCACAAATTTGTCGCTCACCCAAGCATCCACTGTACCGGCCACCAGAGCGGCCACTGCATCGGTGTCTTTGGGGAAGGTTTTGACTTTCACCCCTTTGACTTTTTGCACATTGGACAGGTAGCTGGTGCCCACCTGCACAGCAACCCGCTTGCCATTCAATTGTGCAGCGGTTTTGATGTTGGGGGATTTGGAAACGATCTGTCCACCCGTGCAGTAGTGGGGATCGGTGAAATCCACCACTTTGGCCCGTTCTTCATTGATGCCGTGAGAAGCAATGGCAAAGTCATAGCGGTTCTGGGTGACCCCAATGATCAGGGAGTCAAAAGGTTGGGTGATCCACTGGACTTTCAGACCGAGTTTTTTGGCAATGGCATCGCCAACTTCCACTTCAAATCCCGTCAGTTTTTTGCCTTCGAAGTAATTGAACGGCTTGAATGCGCCTTCGGTGGCGATTTTGATGGTCCCAGAGGCTTTGATCTCGTCGAAGGTGCGCGCACCAGCAGTGGCGGTGAGGAGAATGGCACCTAACAGTAAAGCGGTCTTCTTCATGGGTACTCCTTTGAGTGAACGGGTTTGGGACATTCTAGCACAGCTCTCTGTTTTCTTTTCCTGTCCTGAACGCGTGTTTTGATCAAGCTCAAGAACTGCCAGACGGGGTTCCAAATGCTGTTTCAGCTTAACACAACTGGTTAAAATTTGTATAGAAAGTTGCCATTTGGAAAGTATTGGAGCCGAGAGCATCCTGCAATACCTCACAGAGATGGTCAGGGGGACGGGTGTAGGGGCGGGGCGTGCCTCGCCCCAAAAGCTTTCGCTTTTCAAGCCCTCGGCAAACAAAAAGCAGACCACCGCAAAACGGTGGTCTGCTTTTTGCTTCTAGATTTAGCGGGTCAGGGCCAGTTCGGTCTGCATGTCAAAGGCATACAGGCGGCTGCGGTCCACGAGCAGTTCAACTTGATCACCGGGGCGCACAGGAGCGTGTCCGTCCACTTTGGCGATCAGGGTTTGGCCCCCGAGGTCCACGATCACGTCGGTCTGGGCGCCAAGGGGCTCCACAACTTCGACGGTGGCGCGGATCACGTTGGTGGCGTCTTCAGGAATGGAGGTGTAACCCTTCATGCCAATGTGCTCGGGGCGGATGCCCATCCACACTTGTTTGCCTTCGTAACCACGCAGGGACTGGGCAAGACCGCCGGCAGGCAGGATGGCAAAGCCCTGACCGGTGAAACGTCCGCCTTGCACGGTGGCCGTAGCAAAGTTCATGGAAGGGCTGCCGATGAATCCGGCCACGAATTTGTTTTTGGGGTTGTCGTACAGGTTCAGGGGGGTGTCCACTTGCTGGATCACGCCGTCACGCATCACGACGATGCGGGTACCCATGGTCATGGCCTCAACCTGATCGTGGGTCACGTAAATCACAGTGGCGCCCAGACGACGGTGGAGCTTGGAGATCTGGGAGCGCATTTCCACACGGAGCTTGGCGTCCAGGTTGGAAAGGGGCTCGTCCATGAGGAACACTTTGGGTTCACGCACGATGGCGCGTCCCAGAGCCACACGCTGACGCTGACCTCCGGAGAGTTCCTTGGGTTTGCGGTCCAGCAGGTGCTCGATTTGCAGAATCTTGGCAGCTTCACGCACACGCTTGTCGATTTCGGCTTTGGGGGTTTTGCGCAGACGCAGACCGAAAGCCATATTTTCGTACACGTTCATGTGGGGGTAAAGTGCGTAGTTCTGGAACACCATGGCGATGTCGCGGTCCTTGGGGGGAACGTCGTTCATCACACGGTCGCCAATGCGCAGGGTGCCGTCAGAGATGTCCTCCAGACCGGCGATCATCCGCAGGGTGGTGGATTTTCCGCAGCCCGAGGGACCGACGAACACCATGAACTCGCGGTCATGGATGTGCAGGTTGAAATCGGTGACTGCAGTGACTTTGCCGTAGCGCTTGTAGACCTTCTCTAAGATAACGTCTGCCATGTTGTTTTCCTCCCCCATGCTCTCACCCGTGAATGTCCTCGGGCGACTTGGGTGCGTAGAGATTGCTTGCTTCTTACGCCAGTGATTTTTGCCTACAACTCAGATCATAGCATTGTCATTTGACCGTGCATAGTCCCTGTTTAAACGACAAAAGCTTGTCTGGGTCCAATGTTTTGCAGACGACAGCATTACAGTTTCATTACGAAAGTGCACCACGAAAAGGCCACTTTGTTGTGCAAGAGAACAAAACTTCCCCCAGAGGGGGAAGTCGTTTGATGTTGGATTTTGCAACCTGCTGAGGGGTTGCCTCAGGCTTCAGAGCCCTGATTGACCTGCAAACGGAACATGAACTTGGTGACTTCACCTTTGAGGGTGTCGATCATTTCGTTGAACATCTTGGTGCCCTCAAATTTGTACTCCTGGAAGGGATCGCGCTGACCATAACCACGCAGGAAGATGCCCTGACGCAACACTTCCATGGCATGCAGGTGCTCTTTCCAGTACTGGTCCACGTTTTGCAGCAGCACATAGCGGCCAACACCCATGTAAAGGGCGTTGCCCAGTTCTTCTTTGCGTTTGTCGTGGGAGTCGGCGGCAAATTCCAACATTTTGTGGTGACATTCGTCTACGGTGTTGCCTTTGAGGGCCTCAAAATCAAAGTCTGCAAAGGCAGGGATGTGCTCTTCGAGTTCGGTTTTGAGCCTGCCCATGTCCCAATCTTCAGGGCTGATGTTCTCTGGGGCGTGGGTGTACATGGCACTTTCCACGTAATCGCCGATCATGCCTTCGATGCTCTCTTCGATCTGGGTGTCTTCCCCGAGCAGCACTTCACGGCGCTGGGCGTAAATCACTTCACGCTGCTTGCCAAGGACGTTGTCGAATTCCAGCAGTTGTTTGCGGATGGCAAAGTTGCGTTCTTCCACACGGCCCTGTGCACGCTCGATGGCTCCAGTCACCATGCCTGCAGCGATGGGCTGGGTGTCGTCCATGCCGATGCGGTCCAGCATGGCCAGCACGCGGTCATTGGCGAAAAGGCGCATCAGGTCGTCTTCAAAGGACACGAAAAATTTGCTGGAACCAGGGTCCCCCTGACGGCCTGCACGTCCGCGCAACTGGTTGTCGATGCGGCGGGATTCGTGGCGCTCGGTGCCGATGATGTGCAAGCCCCCGAGTTCTTTGACTTTCTGGCGGTCTGCCTCGATCTGGTCTCGGGCCTTTTCAATGCGCTCGATGATTTTGGGGTGCACTCCAGCTTTTTGACCCATTTCACGCGCATTGGGGTCTTTGCGGATGATGGCCTTGATGAAGGTCTCGATTTCAGGCTGGTAACGGGACAGGCTGATCTGCTCAACAAGGTCACCAGCGATGAACTCTGCGTTGCCCCCGAGCATGATGTCCGTACCACGACCGGCCATGTTGGTGGCGATGGTCACAGCCCCCAGACGGCCTGCCTGAGCGATGATGTTGGCTTCACTCTCGTGGTATTTGGCGTTCAGCACCTGGTGTTTGATGCCTCTGGCCAGACCTTCAAGGGTTTTGAGGCGCTTGACGAACAGGTCAAAAACCTCCAGAGCATTTTTGGGAATCTCAGGGCGCAGGGTTTCGAGTTCTTCTCTCCTGAGGCCTTTGAACATCTCTTTGAGTTTGGCGGTGAGGCCTTCGTTTTTCTCCACTTTGGCCAGCAGCATGTTGGCCAGTTGATTGACAAATTCGCCGTACTGCTGTGGTTCAGAGAGCAACTTGGACAGGTGCTCACTGGTCTCGATGCTGGCGGTACCGACCAGCAAAGGTTGACCACTCTGGTGGCGCTCGACGATTTCATCGACAACGGCTGCATATTTGCCCGCTTTGGTGCGGTACACCAGATCGTCGTGGTCTTTGCGGATCACAGGCAAGTTGGTGGGGATCACCAGAACGTCAGAGCCGTAAATGTCGAGGAACTCTTTTTCTTCGGTTTTGGCCGTTCCGGTCATGCCCGAGAACTTGGTGTACAGACGGAAGAAGTTCTGGTAGGTGATGGTGGCCAGTGTCTGGTTTTCGTTCTGGATCGGCACGCCCTCTTTGGCTTCGATGGCCTGGTGGAGGCCTTCTCCGTAACGGCGTCCGGGCATCTGGCGTCCGGTGAATTCATCCACGATGACCACTTCGAGTTCGCCTTTTTCGTTGGGGCCAACGATGTAGTCTTTTTCGCGGAAGTACAGGTCTTTGGCACGCAGGGCCTGCACGATCATGTGGGCTTTCTGCATGTGATCGGGGCTGTACAGGTTGTCGATGGAGAGCATCTGTTCAATGCGGTTGATGCCCGCCTCGGTGAGGTGCACACCCTTGGATTTTTCTTCGACGGTGTAATCTCCGGTGGGTTCGGTGCGCACACCGGGCTCGATGGGCTCTCCTCGGGTCAGGCGTTTGACCAGTTTGGAGATCACGTAGTACTGGTCGGTGGCTTTTTCGGTGGCACCCGAAATGATCAGAGGGGTCCGGGCCTCGTCGATGAGGATGGAATCCACTTCGTCGACGATAGCAAAGTTCACAGGGTGGTCTGCACGGAGCACCAGTTGATCGGGTCCCTGCGCCATGTTGTCACGCAGGTAATCGAAGCCCAGCTCGCTGTTGGTGACGTAGGTGATGTCGCAAGCGTAAGCAGCACGCCGCTGAGGAGGTTGCATGTCGTGCTGGATCAGGCCGACAGTCAGGCCTAAAGTGCGGTACACCAGGCCCATCTCCTCGGCACCCACTTTGGCAAGGTAATCGTTGGTGGTGACGAGGTGGGCTCCGCGTCCTTCCAGAGCATTGAGGGCCAGTGCAAGGGTGGCCACCAGCGTCTTGCCCTCACCGGTTTTCATCTCGGCGATGCGGCCCTGGTGGAGGGAGGCACCCCCGATGAGCTGCACATCGTAGTGGCGTTTGCCAATGGAGCGTTTGGCCGCTTCACGGATCAGGGCAAAGCCGGGCACCAGCACCTGATCGAGGTTCTTTTCACCGCTCTGGACCTGTGCACGCAGTTTCATGAACTCTGCAGCCAGATCGGTGACTTTTTCCATTTCTGCTTCCATGGCATTGACCGGGTCAACGACGGTTTTGCGCAGGCGCGCAACGTCGCGTTTGTTGTTGTCGAAAGCCTTCTTCAAAAGTGCAAACATGATCGCCTCACTATACTCGTTTCGGTGCAAGCGCGGTTTTGGCGCTTTCCGAGAGACCGGAATGGTTTTGTGTCTGTGCTGGGCAGGGCCTCAAGGGTGACACCTGATGTTACCTGAACAGATTCTGAACATGGGTGGGTCGTTGATACCACCGTTGATACCACAACGGCTTCCATGGGTGAATCCAGCATGTCACCCATCTTAGCACGCAATAGATCTGCGCGTACCCGTATCAACTTTACTTCTCTGGCAGGATTCTCACCCGCACTGGCACACAAAGGATTGCTCAGTCCCACCTCACGTCTGTTCTTGCAGAATACTTTAAAAATCAGTGAGCTGCCTGAACCAGCGGCAAATACGCTTCTGCTTCCGATTCCCAATCGCTATGCTGTTCACCTTTCAGGGCTTTTTTGACTGCTGCAAGGGCAATCATCGCTCCATTATCGGTGTTGAGGTGCATGGGAGGAAAGTGACTTCGCAAACCACTCTGGCCAAAAGCTTCACGCAGTGCCCGATTTGCAGCAACTCCACCAGAAACCACCACATGCCGGATGCCCAGAGCTTTGGCTGCCCTTTTGGTGGTCTGAACCAGAGACTCCACCACCCGGAATTGAAAACTGGCCGCCAGATTCTCGGGATTCACACCCGCTTTGACGGCCAGCAGACAGGCGGTTTTGATGCCAGAGAAAGAAAAATCAAAAGCCTTCTGACCCAGCAGAGGACGGGGCAATTCGACCCCTCTGGGGTCTCCCCTTTCAGCGGCTTTGCTGATGGCAGGTCCTCCGGGGTAACCCAGACCCAGCATGCGGGCCACTTTGTCAAAAGCCTCTCCGGCAGCATCATCGCGGGTGGCTCCCACCAGTTCATACTGGCCGGGAGCATTGACCTTGAACAGGTGGGTGTGCCCTCCAGAGACCACCAGAGCCAGATGGGGAAACGGCAAATCAGGATGTTCGGACACTGCGGCCTGAATGTGGCCTTCCAGATGGTGCATGGCATAAAATGGCACACCCAGACCCTGCGCCAATCCTTTGCCATAGGTCAAACCGACCAGCAAGGCACCCACCAAGCCGGGTCCTCGGGTGGCAGCAACCGCAGTGATGTCTGACAGCGAGATTCCAGCCTGAACCAGGGCATCTTCCAGAATCGCATCAATGCGCTCCACGTGCTCACGGGAAGCCACCTCGGGCATGACCCCACCATACTGGCGGTGCACCTTCTGGGACCAGAGGGCATTGGCCAGCACCTCTGGAACCCCGTTCTGAACACGCACGATGCCCACTCCTGTGTCATCGCAACTCGTGTCGATGCCCAGAATGTACAAGACTTCTTTTTGCGAAGAAAGCGACAGCGAGGCGGGATCCATCCTCCCCTCAAGAGGGGAGGAAAGCGACAGCGAGGCGGGGTTCTTACGCCCGGACATTGGAAATCACCCCGGTGTACACCAGAATCAAAATCACAATGCCCGCAATGATGCGGTAAATGGCAAATCCTTTGAAGTTGTTTTTGGAGATGAACTTCAAAAGCCAGCCAATTGCCAGCAAACTGGTCACAAAAGACACCACCAGACCAATCACGATGTTGGTCATGCCATGGTCTCCAAGGTTGTCCATGTCCTTGAGCAAGGAATAAATGGATGCCCCTCCCAGAACAGGCATGGACAGGTAGAAACTGAAACCGGTGGCTGCGGAACGGCTCATGCCTGCAAGCATCCCACCCATGATGGTGCTGGCACTTCTGGACACCCCAGGAATCAAAGAGCAGATCTGGGCCAGCCCCACAATCAGGGCCTGTTTGAGACTGATGTCGGTGGTCTCACGAGTGATTTCACGTCTGGGATAGGACTCGATGATCCAGAGCACAATGCCCCCTACAATCAGCGAGATGGCCACTGTGGTGGAGTTGAACAGGTACTTTTGAATCTGGTCTTGAAACAGAAAGGCAATGGAAACGGCAGGAATCACCGCAATGATGATCCCGAGCCAGAAACGCTGCACTTCTCTGGAGGAGGTGATTCCCTGCGCTTGCTTGAGGATGTCACGGAAGTAAAAACACAACACAGCCAGCACACCACCCAGCTGAATCACAATCTCGAAGGTGTTGCTGCCTGTAAATTTCAGCAGGTCTGAAGTGACAATCAGGTGCCCTGTGGAGGAGATCGGTAAAAATTCGGTGATGCCTTCCACCACGCCCATGATTGCTGCCTTGATCCAATCAAACATAACGAACACTTTATAGCACGGAGATGAAATTCTTAAGTGACAGACATCGACATCCAGAGGGGCAGATGTCACCCCTGCTGTACCACCCCATGCTCACCAGCAACACCACATCAAAACAGACACCTTTTGCAAGGTGCCTGTTCCACTCTGGTTGAGGAGGGTTTGAAGGTCAGAACTTGAAGGTCACGCCGACTTTGCCACCGAAACCGCTGCCAGTGTACATCTGGTTCAGCTTGCCATAGTTGGCTTCGGTGAAGAACCAGACGTTGTTGCCCAGATCGGCCCGCACGCCCAGACCGCCACCAAAAGCAGCAGTGTTGGCCACATTCACACCCACATCACCGTAAACGTCCAGACCCGCATTTACGTGGTACGTACCTCCGGTTTTCAGGCCCCACACGTTGGTACCGCCACCTGTGAAGAAGCGGTCGTAAGACCCTTCAATGAAGTAGTCAAAAGCCTGATCGGCGGTGGTGAAGGCAATGCCTGAAACCAGACCTGCACTGCCCACGGTGGTTCCGCCCACGGTGGTGAGGCTGCCTCTGGGGCCAATGTAAACACGGGTGCCGTACACAGCGTCGGTGTAAACGTTGAACAACAGGTCACCGTTCATGTTGAAGGCGGTGGCATTGCCCACACTGTAAACATTGCCGTTGATGCGGGTGTTGAGGGTCACGCCCCCGAAATCGGCAACATCTTTGGCCCGCAGTCCGAATTCACCCGAGACACGGTTCTGGTCGCCCACACGGTCGAGTCCAGCACCCACAGAGAACCAATTTTCGTTGGCAGCCATCGCACTGCCCACACTTGCCAGGATCAAAAGAGAAAGGAGTTTGCGCATGTTCAATTACCTCGAGAGTCAATGTACACCCCTCGGGTTTTTTCCGCTTAAATACAGCATTTATCGATTTTGCCCATGTTGCTCACATTGTTTTTGCCTGTGCAGGCTCAAAGCCGTGCAATGGGGTGTTTTCTTACTGTGAAAATATAAAGGATTCTTCATCAATTCAAGTTTTCTTGCACCCACACACGCTTTTCAGGTGAAATATCACATCCAGAAAAGCAAAAACTTGAGAAACAACATGTTTTTTCTGAGCATCCCATCAAGAAAAAAGTGACCTTGCGTGAACAAGGCCACCCAATCCAACAGAAACCCTTACAGTGCACCTTGTGACTTGAGGTGCTCCAGAGACTTCTGCAAACTGTCCCATGCAGAGCCTTCACAGTTGTCCTGCTCGACCAGCATCCACTCTACGCCTGCCTCTGGAGCAAAGGCCAGGATGTCTGCCAGAGGGACTTCACCTGCTCCGAGTTCCACGGTTTGCCAACCGCCTTCAGGTTTAGGCTTCACATCTTTGAGGTGCAAAAGCGGGATGTTTCCTGCATGCTTTTGCATGTATGCCACAGGAGAAACCCCTCCTGCATGCAGCCATGCCACATCCAGCTCTGGTTTCACATGTTGGGCTTTCAACAGGAAATCCAGCACTTTCTGACCCTCGTGCTCTTCCAGCAGTTCGTGGTCATGGTTGTGGTATTGCAGCACGAGACCATGGGGGTGAAGTTGCTGGGCGGTCTCGGTCAAGACCGTCTGAATGTATTGCCAGGACTGTTCTTCCGTGGCTTTGGACCATGCACAGGTCAGGTAATTGGTTCCCAAAGTTTTGCATTCCTCGATCAACTCTGGCAGGCGGTTTTTCAGGTCATCCAAACCGGTGTGACGGCCCACCACCTGCAGTCCCACCTCATCGAGGACAGCTTTGATGTGTGTAGCGCCCGGAATCTGTCCAAACAGTTCGACCCCCTGAAAACCCATTTCTGCGACTTTGCGCAGGGCACCTTCGTAGTCTTTTTGCAGTTCATCGCGGATGGTCCAGCATTGCAGTCCATATTTCATGTCAGGTCTCCTCTTTTGATGGTTCAAACATGCAGCTCAATCCAACATGCCCTTGCTTTGATCGATGGTCAGGGATTCAGGACGCTCTGGAGCAGAGGTCAAAGCAATGGCACAACGTTTCTCACTGCTGTTCAAGATGGCATGCATGGTTTCCAGCACATGGTAGGCAAGTTCACCACTGGCACGGTGAGAACGCTGGGCTGCATGGGCTTCCAGCATGTCACTGAGACCCACACCACGGGAATTCTGGGTCAAACCATGCTCAGGTTGGATTTCGGTCCACTGGCCGTCTTTCCAGAGTCGGGTCACCCCACCAAAGCTGTTGGGATCCGGCAACACCAGAGTGCCTTCAGATCCGTACAGCACCAGCGTGTCGTACTTGTCCCAGTGGGTGTCAAAGCTGGTGGTCAGGGTGCCAATCACTCCAGAGTGCAATTGCAAACTGGCCGTGACGTGGGTGGGGGTGTTCACCTGAATGCTCTGGCCTTGCTTTGCACCGTTTCCAATGGTGCGTTCAGGGAAACTGGCCCGCGAAAATCCACTCACACTGGCCACAGGTCCAAGCAGGGCAGCAATGGCGGTCAGGTAATACGGCCCCATGTCAAAGAGGGGGCCTGCTCCGGGTTGATAAAAAAATTCGGGATCGGGATGCCAACGCTCTGGTCCTCTGGAAAGCATGGCAGCATGGAATCCAATCACTTCACCAATGGCGCCTTCATCGAGCAGTTTGCGGGCATTTTGCAAGCCTCCACCCAGAAAGGTGTCTGGTGCACAACCGACCCTGAGACCGCGTTCTGTGGCTTCATGCAAAAGCTGTTGTGCCTCTTCCAACCGGATGCTGAGGGGCTTTTCATTGTAGACATGCTTGCCAGCCCGCACCGCTTGCAGTGCAATGTCTGCGTGGGCAGCCGGAATGGTCAGGTTCACCACCGCCACAATGTCAGGGTGGTTCAAGAGTTCTTCCACAGAAAGCACTTCTGGAACGCCATATTTTTCTGCCTGTGCTCTGGCACGGTCCAGATTGAGGTCTGCAATGGCCTGCACCCGGGTGTTGTGAAAACGTGCAGCGTTTTCGAGGTAAATGCTGGAGATGTTGCCTGCGCCAATGATGCCGATGGCCTGTTTCATGGGGACCTCTGGGAAGAACTGGAGTTGGTGTTTCCACCAGTCTAAAGGCTGTTGAAAGCGCCGTCAAAGGATCAGACCTTCTCTAGCACATCCATCTTGAAAAGCCTTTTTCTAGACGCAACTTTCTTGTCAAAGCCCTGTCAAACACTTGAAATCCTTTTGCAAAAACCTGTGGGTGTTCCAAAAGAACATCAGGCTGAAAAGGTGTTCCAGAAAGACAAAAGACAGCATTCTTCACCCGAGCCACCGTGAAGCTGATGTTTCAAATTCGCCATGAAAATTTTGAAAAAACTGGACCCCTCTAGACCTCTGGTTGTTTCTGCAAGGCAGGTCGAACGAACACAAGGCTTCAAAGAAAGGCCATGCTTGTCCACGGAAGGGTTTGACCACACCACGCTCGAACTTCAGGATTTCAATCACTATGTATTCTTTAACACTATTTTTTTTAAAGCAGATTGTTTAAGATTGAACCATAAGCAGGTGCACCACCCCTGCGCCCCACCACTTCAGCACCACAAGGAGCCAGAGCATGCAATGGAACATTGATCCCAGCCACAGCCAGATCGGATTCGCCGTCAAACACATGATGATCTCCACCGTTCGCGGCAGCTTCAAAACCTATCAGGGCACCATCGAAACCGATGACCAGCACCGCCCCACCAACGTCAGCGTCACCATCGAAGCAGCCAGCGTGGACACCGGCGATGCCCAGCGTGACGGTCACCTGCGCAGTGCAGATTTTTTCAATGCAGAGAGCAGCAAAGAGCTGACCTTCCAGAGCACCAGCATTGAACAAACCGGGGACCAGAACTACACCATCCATGGCAACCTGACCATCAATGGCATCACCAAACCTGTTGCCCTGAAAGCCGAAACCACCTCCACAGGCAAAGACCCCTGGGGCAACACCCGCATTGCCGCTGAGGCCACCACCACCATCAACCGTGAAGAGTGGAACATCACCTGGAACGCTGCTCTGGAATTCGGTGGCGTCCTGGTCGGCAAAGATGTGAAACTGACCCTTGATGTGCAGGCCATTCTGGTTTCCTGAACATCCAAAACAAGAGAACACCCCAAACGGGGTGTTCTTTTTGCATTTCCAGTTGCATGGCCAGAGGTCACTTCAGCGGTGCAGACCAGGGCTGAACATTCAAAACCAGATCATCTCTGGACAGGGACAGTTGGGCACAGTTCTCTCCCTCTTTGACACAACCGTACAGTTCGCCTGCATCTGGTTGGCCATTGTTGTTGGCATCCAGAGTGGCTTCCAGTGTGTATGTGCCATCACGCAACCCGGTCAGGCTGAACGTGGCTTGCTCCCCTTTCTGAAACACCTTCACGGTGCGTTTGGGAGAATCGTCCAAACACTGGCCGTTGTCCAGCAGACAGGCGGTCAAAGTCAATCCTGCTGTGCTCTTTCCAGCAGGAACATTGACGGTCCCTGCAAGGGTGTTGGCAGGTCCCCAGGGCAACTCACCTTTGAAACGGACCACCACCAGATAAGGGGATTGGAAACTGGTTTTCAGGGTGATGGTGGCATCTTTGTTTTGACCGCGTCCCACATAGTAAGCCATGGAGCGGGCAGTGTCTTTCAGGGATTTCAAAGGACGGTAGCCCAGAGGACTGAAGCTGCCAGGACGGTTGGGATCCGCCTTCAGACCCTCTCGCAGATTCAAACCCTTGTAGTCAAATGTGCTGGTGATCCCTGAGTTGCTGAACATCAACACCTGTGCAAAGTCCAGCATCTGTTCATCAAAGGGTTTGCCTGTGACTTTCTCCAGATTGGCCTTTCCGTTGGTGTTGTTGACGGACCACTTGCGCCAGAAATTGTTGTGACCCACCAATTCTGCTTGACGCCACATGAACAGGAAGTTGTAACCGTAGAAATTGGACGACTCATCTCCAGCCTGACCATCTGACAGGTAAACCCTCACATTTTGAGGGGAAAGCAAACCTCTGGCAGACATGTTTCTGGCATACGATCCCATCTGCGTTCCATAACCCGACAGTTCCTCAGCCGACACTGCACTGGCTTCTTCGATCCAGCTTTCTTCATCTGGAAGATCCTGCACAAACCGCTGCCCCCCAGAGATCAAGTGCTTCAATTCATGCACCAGTGTGGAAGGAAGGTCGTAATTGAGCATGCTTTCTCTGGTGATGTCCGGCAAGAAAGAAGATGGGGTGGCCGAGTAAAAAATGTCTCCTTCATTTGAGTGCACCCCGTAAGCTTCGAAGATGTCTGCATCAGGATACCAATCCACACCGTACACATATCCAAAAGCACTTTTCCCAACTTCTCTGGAGAACACAATTTTGATCTTGCCGTTTCCATCAATGTCGGCAGGGGTTCCAAAATACTGGGTGTCCACTTTGTACAATTTCTCTTCAAAAACACGGGCAAATTCAGCCAATTCTGCGTCGGTCAGGTCTTTTGCGTCCTGCTGGTCCACAAACCAGTAGGCATGGGCGGAAACATGTCGCAAAGTGGTTTTCACTTGCACCTGATCGTTTTCAGCAAACACCCAGTAGTTGCAGGTCTGTCCCACTTGGGTCACAGGACAACCATTCAAACCCTGCTTCTGTGCCGAAAGGGGCTGGATGCCCTTTTGCTGAATCTTCTTCAACAGGTTTTGTTGTTGCTCCATGAATTGGTGATGCTGCCTGTCCATTTCGGTTCGAAGCTGCTGGCTCTGGCTTTCTGCAACCAGAGCCTGGGTGGGCACTGGAGAAGCCACATTGTTCACCTGAAGTTGATAGGTGAACCCATCGGTGGCGTCAGGTTGCAGGGCATTCACTGGAATGACGGCCACACCCTCATTGCTGGCGAGGTTTTTGAGGGTCACGGTCACCTGTCCCTGCTTGAAATCTGCAGGGCGAAAAATCTGACTCTGGTAATTTTCCTGGGGTCGAGGTTGAGGTTGTTGAAACAGCCCACAACCGGTCAGGGTGGTTGTGGCTGCAAGGGCCAGCATCAAGGTCGTTTTGTTCATGTTCATCCTCCTGCGTGTTCAAAGATATCCTTTTCTGGTTGCTTTTTCCCAGAACCAGAGCCTGAAATCCAGACCACATGCAGTCAGGATTGTAACTTTTATTTCTAAAATTGTATACAGCTGAATGCGATGAAAAAAAGCACCTCTAAAAGGTGCTTTTTTTCTTGAACAAACTGGTTTTATTGAACCAGTTCTTGATCGGTGAAGATGCCATCGAACAGGATGCTGGACAGGTAACGCTCTCCAGAGTCAGGGAGCACCACCACAATCATCTTGTCCTGGAACTCGGGTTGCTCAGAGACACGCACAGCAGCAGCCACAGCAGCACCACAGGAAATGCCGCACATGATGCCTTCTTGTTGCATCAGGCGACGGGCCATGTCGATGGCTTCCTGATCGGTCACGGTTTCCACACGGTCCACCAGACTGAGATCAAGGTTTTTGGGGATGAAGCCTGCACCAATCCCCTGAATTTTGTGGGGGCTGGGTTTGGGTTCTTCTCCGTTCAGGGTCTGGGTGATGATGGGGCTGTTGACTGGCTCAACGGCAACCGTGGTGATGGCTTTGCCCTGGGTTTTCTTGATGTAACGGCTGACCCCGGTGATGGTTCCTCCGGTGCCCACGCCACCCACAAAAACATCGATTTTGCCTTCGGTGTCGTCCCAGATTTCAGGACCGGTGGTTTTTTCGTGGATGGCAGGGTTGGCGGGGTTCTCGAACTGCTGCAGCAGCAGGTATTTCTCGGGATTGCTGTCCACGATTTCCTGTGCTTTGGCAATGGCCCCTTTCATGCCCTTGGGAGGCTCGGTGAGCACCAGTTCGGCACCCAGAGCTTTGAGGACCTTGCGGCGCTCAAGGCTCATGCTGGCAGGCATGGTCAGGATGATGGGGTAACCTCTGGCAGCGGCCACAAAGGCAAGACCGATGCCGGTGTTGCCACTGGTGGGCTCCACAAGGGTCATGCCGGGCTTCAGGATCTCACGTTCCTCGGCATCCCAGATCATGTTGGCACCAATGCGGCACTTCACACTTCCAGCAGGGTTGCGGGCTTCCAGCTTGGCATAAATGTTTCCATTGCCAATGCGTTTGAGGCGCACCAGAGGGGTGTGCCCGATGGTCAGCGAATTGTCGTCGTAAATGTTCACTTGTTCCTCCTTGAGAAGCCCGGTGGGCAGAAATCAAACAAAGCTTGAAGGCTCAGATGTGGATGTCAAATTCATGGTCCATCTGCAGGGCAGGGGTGAATTTCACATTGCGGGCCACCACTTTGGCAGGCACCCCGGCCACGGTGGTGTGCGCATGCACGGGTTTGACCACCACACTGCCCGCAGCGATTTTGGCGTCTCTGCCAATTTCGATGTTGCCCAGAATGGTGGCACCTGCACCGATGAGTACACCCGAGCGGATCTTGGGGTGGCGGTCACAGCACTCTTTGCCCGTTCCGCCAAGGGTGACGTTGTGGAGCATGGAAACGTTGTCCTCCACCACAGCGGTTTCGCCAATCACGATGCCTGTGCCGTGGTCCATCAAAATGCCCTTCCCGAGTTGGGCTGCAGGATGGATGTCAATGGCGAACTGCAAAGAAACCTGACTTTGCACAAAAAGCGCAACAGCTTGCCTTCCTGCATTCCAAAAGGTGTGGGCAATGCGGTGGGCTTGCAGGGCATGAAACCCTTTGAAGAACAGAAAAGGGGTCAGCAGGTCTTTCACGGCAGGGTCCCTCTGGCGGATGGCCAGCAGGTCTGCCAGCACCCCTTCCAGCACCTGTGCATCAGAGAGCACCGCCTGAAACTCGGGCTTCAGGACATCAAAAGGGACATCCAGAGTGCCAAGCTTGCGGGCCAGAAGCACACTGAGCCCTTCCTGAAGGGTTTCAGGTGTTTGGATCACCTGATGCAGCAACGTCCTGAGCACGGGTTCCTTTTCAGAAAGCTGCTGTGCGGCATGTTGAAGTTCCGTCCACACTGAAGTGGCCTGAACGGGGTTTTGAAGAAGGGTTGCCACGCTCATAGTATACAAATGCTATCAATTGTGTGTGCGACCAATTGACTAGCTGATCGCAATTGAGGGGCCTTTCTGTGGTTTTCAAGCATCAAGCGTTCAGCTTCCTTTCTGGAGAGCAGATGAGCGAAGGGGTCAGCAAGCAACAGCTTCATTGTGCCCGGAAAATGCCATCGAAATCTGTCCCTTTTCCGGAATTCCCAGCAGTCAACCGGCAAACCAAAATGAAAACCGGACCTGAACGGTCCGGTAAAAAAGTGAAGATTTGGGGCAAAGTTGAAGGGCAGATGCAGCATGCTGACACAAAGTGTCAAAAAGACAATTGATTGAGCAGTTCTGTGAATTTGGAAATGGTAGCCAGGGTCAGGAAAGAAACACTGAAGATGGTGAACATGCTCATGGTACGGCGAACATTCAGAGCATAGGTGGGGTTGTTGACATAGGTCTGGTGGTGCTTTTGCCAGCGGGCAAATTTCAGCTTGCCATCCTGGCTGATGCATTTTCCATTGAAGGCCAGCCCAGACCAGGTCACAAAACCCTCCGAGGTCACTTCACGGATGGTGTCTTTGCGAAAGAGAGGCTGGGGATGGGAAAGACTGGGGTAGACGATGACTTCATCGCCCACTTTGTAGGTGTTGTTGTTGTTGGAACGCGCTTTCAACATTGCACTTTACAGAATACACCGCATTCTTCAGTTTCACTACAGTTTTTCCCAACTGTTAAGGTTGTAATCAAGATGTTTCCAATTTATAAAACCCTGTGTGTTTTCATAAATTTCTTCATTTAACAGATACCGTTTCTGTTTTTGCTTCATGCAGATCATGATGGTTTTTATCATTGAACTCATCTGTCTCTTCATGAAATTTCCCCTCCATCCTCAGTGAAAAATGAAACATTTCCATAAAACCTGCACCACTCAACCTGCGGACAGAGGTTGGCTTCGCTGGCAGTGGGTGAAGAATCCAGACAAGACTGCTAGACTGAAAAAGCACCACACATCCCTATCGCTTCGGAAGAACCGTCTCATGATTTCATTGATCCCAGGAGGGTGAGCATGACGAACACCGCAGCAAAGACCTCGGGCACCTCCCGTCGGGGGGTGCAGGCCGCCCGTGCCCAGACCGCGTTTCTGTTCCTGATTCCGGCACTGGTGGCCATCGCACTGGTGGCAGGATATCCTCTTTACAAAACCTTCTTTTTCAGTTTCACCGAGTCCAACATCTCTGATCCCTCCAGCGCCAAATGGATTGGTCTGGGCAACTACTGGTTCACCACCGAAGATGGTGTGGCCCTCGGGTTGCTGCAAGATCCCAAATGGTGGGCTGCCGTCTGGAACACCCTGAAATTCACCGTGGTTTCGGTGGGGCTCGAAACGGTGCTGGGCCTGATCATCGCTCTGGTGATCAATGCCAAATTCAAGGGGCGCACTTTCATGCGGACCGCCATGCTGGTGCCCTGGGCCATCCCCACTGTGGTTTCTGCACAGATGTGGGCGTTCATGTACAACGATTCTTTCGGTTTGCTCGGCACCCAATTTGGAGCTGTTCTGGCAGACACCAATTCTGCTGTCTGGGCGATCGTGGCCGTGGATGTCTGGAAAACCACCCCTTTCATGGCCCTGATGTTGATGGCTGGTCTTTCGATCATTCCAAATGACCTTTACGAGGCGGCAGATGTGGACGGCGCCAGCAAGTGGACCCAGTTCTGGAAAATCACTTTGCCTCTCTTGAAACCTGCATTGATGGTGGCTCTGGTGTTCCGCACCCTCGATGCCCTGCGTGTCTTCGACGTGATGTACGTCATGATGGGACCCAACAAAGCCGCCGAAGCTTCCATGACCGCCTATGCACGCCTCAACCTGATCGACAACCAGCTTCTCGGGTATGGCAGCGCAGCTTCGGTGTTCATTTTCCTGTTGATCATGGTGTTCACCGTGATTTATGTGACCACCCTGCGTGTGCGTTTCGATTGAGCTTAAGCCCATCTCTGCTGTCCCCGAGGTGACCCATGACCATCCGATCCGTGCAGAGCAAACAACACATCCGAAAAACCCCGGTGCTGCAAACGGTGTTGTTCTACCTGCTGCTGGCCATCATCGCCGTCTACCTGCTGTTCCCCTTCGTGTGGGCCGTCATCACCAGCCTCAAAAAGGCCAGTGACATCTTCCTCCCACCCGCACAATTCATCGCCGCCGAATGGACTTTGGACAACTACATCGGTGTCTTCCAGTACCCTGCCTTCTCCAGAGGCCTCCTGATGAGCGTCATCGTCGCCGTCGGCAGCGTGCTGATCTCCCTGCTCATCGGTGCTTTCGCCGCTTACGCCCTCGGCAAGTTCAAGTTCAAAGGCAAGTCCGTGATCCTCTACATCATCCTTGCCGTTTCCATGTTCCCCCAGATCGCCGTCCTCTCGGGCCTGTTCACCCTGATCCGCGAGTTCAACATGTACAACACCCCCACCGGACTGATCTTCAGTTACCTGATTTTCACCATCCCCTTCTCGGTGTGGGTGCTCACCAGTTTCGTCCGCGAAATCCCCAACGAACTCGAAGAGGCCGCCATGGTTGACGGGGCTTCCCCCCTGCAAACCCTCTTCAAAGTGCTGTTGCCCGTGATGGGTCCCGCTCTGGTCACCACCGGACTGCTGGCCTTCATCAACGCCTGGAACGAGTACCTGTTCGCCCTGACCTTCACCTCCGACAACCGCACGGTGCCCGTGGTGATCGCGAACTACTCTGGGGCTTCACAGTTCGAGTTGCCGTGGGCGAACATCATGGC